>JBBSDD010000057.1:0-10147 GCA_038249755.1 Flavobacteriales bacterium
CTGGAAGAATTACATTGAAAGGGGCCTTATCGGGCCCTTTTTGTTTTCTTTGCAAAAAAAACAAATGGCCCGTCTAATTGCTCCCTCCCTCCTTGCCGCTGACTTTGCCAACCTGCAACGGGATATAGAAATGGTGAATAACAGTACGGCTGATTGGTTTCACATTGATGTGATGGACGGGGTTTTTGTTCCAAATATTTCTTACGGATTTCCGGTGATTGAAGCCATTAACAGGCATACGCTCAAACCGCTGGATGTACATTTGATGATTGTCGATCCGGACAGGTATATCACCCAGTTTAAAAAAGCCGGGGCAAATATCCTGACCGTGCATTTTGAAGCATGTACACATCTTCACCGCACCATTCAGGCGATCAAGGCTGAAGATATGAGTGCCGGGGTGGCGCTCAATCCACATACTGCTGTAAATGATCTTGAGGACATCATCAACGACATTGATCTGATATTGATCATGTCCGTAAATCCCGGATTTGGGGGTCAGAAATTTATAGAAAATACGTACCGCAAAATCGAAAGGACCAGGAATCTCATTCTTAAAAATGGATCAAATGCCAAAATAGAGGTTGACGGAGGTGTGAGTATTAAAAATTCTGCGGCCTTGTTTGCAGCAGGTGCTGACGTACTCGTAGCCGGAAATGCGGTATTTTCTGCAGATAATCCAGGTCAGATGATTGAAGATCTCAAAAATTCCTGAAATCATTTCCCCGACGCATAGTCCGCCAGGTAATTGAATTCTGGCGTGAGCTTGCCTTCCAGCGTCGTTTGTCTGGCGCGTTCGATGATCTCTGAATGTTTTTTGCCGAGTAATTCCGGAAAGATATTTTGAATCAATTCATCGCCAAAATCCTGAGAAGCATCGCGCGGCAGCTCACATGGCAGGTTGTCAATAGCCATCACACCGATTGCTTTTCGGTCCATAAAATCAACCTCCTCTTCCGTAGACGGAAGATAACCGTAATGCGGATTGGCTATGGTAGATGGGCGCAAAGTTGATGCAACCGGACCGTTGATGTCACAACTGATATCTGCAACGAGTTTTATTCGAAAATCAGGCTGTTTTGCATCTTCACGGGTTAAAATATATGGAGCCTTGTCATCCCAATAATGACAGGGAATATACATGTCACTTTTCCGCGCAAAGCGCATGAAATCAGATAGGTATTTTTCGGGATGTTTATAAAAATGTGCTGTCGCAAATTTAGAACCATCCTTCGTTTTGTTGTAATCCCCTGCTGACAATTGTGTAAAGACGGGCTCGTCATATTCACGAACCAAATAATCGAGCGGAACCACTTCCTTTATTTTCACAAGGTCCAAAATTTCTCTGGCACCGTTTCCAACGCGTCCACGGCCTGTGAGAACAAGCCGAAAATTATAAGGAAAATCAATTTTTTCTAATTCCTTCTCCACTTCCTTCCGGTCTGAGCAGGTATGCGCTGGTTTTAATGCATAACGACCGCTCTTTTTGCCGTAGGCCAATAAGCCATTGTAGCAGCCAACAATTCCCGCATATCGTCCAAAACCAATGAGCCGTCTCCCATCATCGGCGGTCAGCACTTCATAGTCAATGAGGCTGATTTTCTTTTCAAGAATGGCTCGCAGCAGTAGTCGGTTGTACGGTTGTTTTTTAAAGGTGTGAGAAAAAAACATATACGATTTGCCCGGTATCAGCATTTCGACAGGCACCTCTTTCACACCGATAATCAAGTCGCAGGCAGACAGATCTTCGCTCAGGGGGATACCGGCATTGATATATTCCTGATCGGATATGGCGCGAACAGCGCTTGGTTGCACAACCAATTCGAGGTGCGGATATTTTTGGAGTAAGGTTTTGCAGTGCGCTGGAGTGAGGGGAACACGTTTATCCGGAGGAGTTTTTCCTTCCCGAATGATGCCGATTCTGGTCATGGTAAGATGTCGATTTCGTGCTGCGAATTTACGTTTTAATAAGGTTGTATTCCGTTCAAATTATCCGCCTTGAAAAGTAATGACTGCCATGATTATCAAAACAGTGCATGAAATAAGCCCGAAATAAAGAAATAGCAGAGTCAAAAACCGAAAAATGGTGGATCCCCATGATATATTAAAAACCCGCTTCAGCGATATAAAGAGGTAGACTACGAACCAGAGAAATAATGTCAGAAGTAAATAGGTATTGATGTGATACAAGCCATTGGATGCCAATATTCTGCTCAGGAATAGATAAAAAATGAGAACAAAAAATACAAAGGAATGAAAATGTAGTGCGAAGACCAGACAGGAAAAATATCCCACTTTTGTTTTCTTCACCAAAAAGTTGAGGATCGCTGCAAACAATGGAAGAAATACAAAAAACAATTTCGGAAGATAGTTGCCGAAAAGGCTATTCCAGAATACCTCATCTCCCGGGTTATTGGCCTTCAAGGGCGATCCGGAAACACCCCAACTGAGTATGAGGAAAAAAATCAAACTGATGAAAATATACATGCGCAACGGCGAAATATACCGCACCCGACGACCAACAATATATTCTTTTGTAAGCCGGCCGGGGTTGAAAAGCAAAGGTTTCAAGCTCCCCAATATTTTGGAATCAAACGTAAAATAGTCGCCCAGAAAGGATCCTACTAGTTTATTAAAAGAATCAGTAGCCTCGATTCTTTGCTGGCCACAAGCAGGACAAAATTTATTGTCAGCGCTTAAAAGATGGTCGCAATTCGGGCAGGAGAAATTATTAATTTTGACGGGCTCGATCACAGAATATTTTTACAATGATAGTAACTTTTGTTGCTCAATAGTCGTCCCACCCAAGACCGATCGCAAAGCCTATGCTCCGGAAGTTTATTTTTTTAACAATCGTTTTCTGTGCCACCACCACTGTGGGTTTGGCACAAGGCGATGCTTCCAATCCGTCACCTGCCGCTGTAAAAGAAAAGGCGGAGATAAAAGAGGAAAGAGTAGAAGGGGTATTTGCGTTGGCGGGATATTTGGGCGACAAATTGATAAAAGAACTGAGTACCCGCATGAATCTTGATGATGCCGGAAACTCCACGCCTGCCGAGCCAACCAAGGTCATCATTAAGGTGGGTATGTTTAAAGTGGAAAGGATAGAATCGAGGTAAAAATCCTGTTTTTTTCTGTCGATTTGTCAGTTATCTTTGTGGAAGCTTCCGCATGTTGTTTTGGAACGATTATGGCGGTGAAGCGTGCAGTTCTTTTTTTATGGGGCCGACTGGTTTTGACAGCGTGAGCGGTTATCCGGTAAGCGTGTCGAGCGTTGGAAATTCAGCTCGTGAATATCAATTTCCAAGCCTATAAACGGCGAAAACAATTACGCTCTCGCAGCCTAATTAGTCACAGACTAATGGTTTAATTTTGTGGTGAATAACAGTAGCCCGAAACGAGTATCCCGCAGATTATCTGTTCTTTATGATCTGCATCAGGGATATCAATCTTTAGAACTAAGGTAAACAGTGTCTTGATGTTTTCCTGACAATCCAATTAAGACTAAGTTTCAGGTAGGTCGTTTGAAGCCGGCCTGAAATCGAAAACCAAGTACAAACTACACACGTAGAAAGCTCGGTAGTCCCATGTTTGGACGAGGGTTCGAATCCCTCCGGCTCCACTTGATGATCAAACCCTCCTTGCCAAAAGCAAGGAGGGTTTTTTGTTCATCCGAACTACCGAAAAGCGCGTAGCGCTTTTCAGGGCAGGACGGATGGACAAAAAACCGCCGATGCGTGAGCAGCGGCATGGGTTTGATTCCCTTCACGGGAAAGGAAGGAACGCCGAAGGCAATCCCGAAAACTGTATCCCGGCACCTACACCATTGTCTTGCAGATCATGAATGGCTTCACTTAAAGTAGCGTAATCCTCATCTGGACCCCCTGCCCCAACAATATAAATTCCGCTAAGTGGGGTTTGAGAAAAAGAAACGAGTGTCATTGTACTCAATAGAATTGTATAAAATAGTTTCATCGTATTGGCTTTTCGGGGTAATAAATATTTATAGTTGAATGATCAAAAATTCGAAATAAAATTGGCGAATTCCGGATCTTCCGCAAAGACTTCCGAACCCATTGTCAAATATGGTTCGGCGCGCTCCCTGGTACCCACCTCTTTTTGCAAAGCAGCGTATTCCAGGATGGTGTAGCGCAACTGAGGTAATTCGTCCGAACTGAGATCGCCGGGAGAAAATCCATTCAGCGCAATATCAGCCTCTTCAAATGTTGTTTTCGCCTGATATTCATTTCTGCTCTTTACTTCTGCGACACCACGCAACAAGAGGGCACTTAAATTATCCGGATCAATTCTGCTGACATATTTGGCATATGTCATGCTGCGACGCCAGTTTTCTGCTTCGTAGTAATATCGCGCTTCACGCATAATTTCCAATTTGAGCTCCGTGAGGTAATTATCAAATTCAGCCACATATTCACTTTCCCTGTCATAGCGGGCGAATTTCGAGGCATTCTTTATCGCATCCCGGAAAGCACGGGGATGTTCTTCTGCAAATTCTTCTCTTTTCGACATTTCAAATTGCGCCATAGACATGTATAGGTATGGCACGGGATCGCGTTTGGTCTTTTCCTTGTTGGTAAATTTTTCAGCTTTATTCAGCGCTTTTTCATACGCGCCATCAATGATTAAAAAAATTAAATCGTTGTAATTCTCGTCCTGTGATTGGACATGAGAAATTCCGAAAAATAAAACAACACAAACAATGAGGAAATTCTTTGGCATGACAATTTATTTAGTTAATTAATGTTTTTTCAATATACCGGGAATTCATAATTCGAAGGGCACCCATATACTTCATTTTAAAATCGATTAAATCTCCCACAGCATATTTATTCTCTAAGCCTCCCAAATCCAACACCATCATATCTGAGCTTGCTCCCACAACACTTATGGCGCTATCGTCGGGGATTAAAAAATCCGGATTAATATCAAGCAACCCAATATCTACAATGGCTCGGGGCGCTGTGCGACCATATTGCGATTCATCAATCTCATGCAATTCTCCGCTCGGATTATCAGCCAAAACACCCGTAGGGACAACCGGCTTTTCAGTTAATTCGATTATTTCGACCCGCAGTTTAAAGACATCATCATACATCCCATCAAATACGGTGCTTTCCGCGATATTTGCTCCAAAAAAAAGCGTTTCACCGATGCGAAAATGGTTAATTCCTTTGGGCAATTGATCCCTGAACAACATGGGTAGAGCGACAGATGTACCGCCGCTAACCCATGGAATATCAACTTTAAAATAGGCTTTAACCAATTCTTTGTAAAGACTGAGTTGAATAAATTTATCCTCACTCGGCATCACCCCATGCAAACAATTTAAATTGGAACCTATGCCGACTACCTCAATGTGGGGTAATTGGAACACCTTGCGATAAAATTCTACAAAAGCATCACCCATTACCCCTTCCCGGAGATCGCCCAGCTCAATCATAATAATAATTTTATGATTTTTATTTTGGGCCACCGCTTCCTCAGACAGCAATTTGATCGTATAATATTCCGTATTAAAACTCACATCGGCATATTGTATCACATGCTTCACGCTTCTCCTGGCGGGCGGTTTGATGTATACCGTTTGCACATCCGGATCCAGGCGTTTGATCTCACGCAGGTTACTGATTCTCGAATCGTGAATTTCCCGGACACCAAGACTGAGTAATTCTTTGAGATATAATTCATTTCCGCAAAGCAATTTTGAGACAATTCCCCAGTTGATATTTCGCGCGTCAAACTGCGATTTAAGAAAATCAAAATTCTCTTTTAATTTGTGTCTGTCAAGTTCAATTGAAGCCATTATTGTAAAATTTTGCGGGGAATATTATGGGGCAATCGCGCCAGTAATTCGTAATTCATTTGTGAACTCATTTCTCCAAAAGAAGCAACGGTAATACGGCTCTCTTTTTGAAAACCGATGAGGACTACCTCATCACCTCTTTCAACTTCTCCAATATTTGTAATGTCTGCTGCCATCATGTTCATATTAACAATGCCAACCACCGGCACCCGATGACCATTGATCAGTACACGTCCCTGATTGCTCAGCGATCGCGCGTATCCATAGGCATATCCTACCGGGATAATGGCGATGCGCGTGGTTTGGTTGGCGAGATAAAAGGTGCCGTAACCAATATATTCTCCTGCCTTTACTTGCTTAATCGTCATCACCTGTGATTTCCACGAAAGGATTGATGTCAGTGGGTCACGGGTTTCACGTGTCTCCGACAAATAGGCCCCGAGCGTTTCCTGATTTGGCCAGAAGCCGTACAACAGAATACCAATCCGCACCATGTCGTATTGAAATTCCGGATACCTCAAAGCAGCAGCAGAGCAGGCAGCATGTTTACGCTCAAAGTGGACATTCTTTTTTTCAAATAATTTTAAATATTCTTCAAATCGGTGAGCCTGACTCAAAATGCGCTCTCTGTTGCTCAGGCTTTCTGCGCCGGCAAAATGAGTGCAAACCCCGCAAAGCGCCAATAAATGATTATTTCCTGAAAGAATTTCACACAATTTTTCAAAGTCCGTTTCGTCAATGCCCGTGCGATTCATGCCTGTCTCCATTTCGACATGAATTTGCGCTTTCCTGCCCACTTCTTGAGCGATGCGCAGCGCAAGATTTAACTGTTGGAGATCGTAGATGTAAAATTCGTATCCCTCTTGCAATACCCACGTTAGGTCATCCTGCGAAATATATCCCATGATCATTAAACCAGATCCTTCGCGGGCAGCAGCAGCGAAGGCCCTGGCTTCTTCTATTCCATAAACGGCAAAATGATTGATGCCTGCGTTTTCTGCAAGCGGAACAAACGTAGAAATACCATGACCGTATGCATTGCCTTTGATCACGGCAGAAAGCTTTACTCCGGTGTTAAGCGATTTTTTGATAACATCAAGGTTGTCCTGAAAAATTTGCTGGTCTAAAATAATGTGGGAGGAAGAAGATTCGGTTTTTGTCACTTCATGTGTTGTTTGAACAATTCAAGAAAAACGGACGATCCCACATCTATCAGATCATCGGGAAAATCGTAATTGGATGCATGGAGCGGGGGACAATCCGAACCCGCACCCAAGCCAAACATGGCAATGGGAAACAAATTTGAAAATTGAGAAAAGTCTTCCGACCACCGAAATGGCACGTCTAATGACTGATGCGGTACTTTTGCCTGCAGACAGGCTTCATCAATTCTCAATATGTGAGCTGAATTTTCCACGGCGGGAAAATATTCGTGAAAAGAAATGTTTGCTTTAATCCCGTGAGATCTTTCTATATCATGAACTATTTTTTCGGCTTTCCGCATCATCCAATTCAGATCGTCGGTTGACGCGGCGCGAAGCGTAATCATGACAACGGCTTTTTCAGGGCTGGTGCCAAAATTTTTATCTCCCGACAGAAGTGCAATTGGTGTGGTCAGCGCAAAACCCTCTATGGAAGTTGAATCCGGCAGACCACCAATTTTTTTTGTCAATTCCATCGCCGCGTATATTGGATTGATGGCGTCTTCAGGATGCGCAGCATGGGCGGTTTTGCCGTTTAATTCCACATGCAGACCCACACTGGCACAGGCAAAACTCCCCTCTTTCGAGAAAACGACACCCTTTTCAAGACCGGGAATATTGTGGAGGGCATAACAAAAATCAACCTGATTCCTTTTGAAAACTTCATGCTTGATCATCCGTGCAGCTCCCAATCCAGTTTCTTCAGCGGGTTGAAAGATCAACATCAATTGGCCTGAATCAAAACCGGAATTTTCCGTTTTCCGCAGCAGGTCCAACAAAATGGCCATGTGCCCGTCGTGACCACAGGCGTGGCTTTTTCCCGCTTCCTGCGATGCGTGGATTGTTTGATTGGCCTCCTGAATGGGTAAGCCATCCAATTCTGCTCTAAAGGCAATGAGTGGTCCGGGCCCATAGTTTTTAATCGCTACAATGCCGTGACCACCGATTTCTGATGTTATTTCTATACGGTCTATTTGTTCCAGATAAGCCTGAATATTACGGGCGGTCTGGATTTCCTCACCGCTTATTTCAGGATGCTGATGAAGCTTTTTGCGAATTGATATGATCGATTTATCTCGAATAATGATGGATTTTTGGCAGACTCAAGATCTTTTTTCAATCTTCAGGCTGATACCGCATTTCTAAATATTTATGGGTAAAACCCAGATTTTCGTAGAGCTTCCGTGCTGGATTATCTGGCTCCACATGAAGGGCCACAGCACCATGGGCTTTCGAAAGCGCCTCTTTCATGAGTGATTTGCCAATCCCCTTTCCGCGTTGGCTTGCGTCAACAGCGATGTAGACCAATATGTTTTCTGGAATAAAACCTTTCATTCCAGTTTCGTTTACGACTACGGCACCAACAATTTTATTTTTGACCCGGTAAGTCAAAACGAAACCACCCTTTCCTTGGTCTTTGCCTAAAGCGTACTGAATCGATGCTTCAATATGATGTTTCGGGTCTCCGTATTGCTCCAGGTGATAGTACAAAAAATCAACAATTTCCGTGGTCGGAATTTCGCTGATTTCAGAATCGGAATTGTAAAAAAATAATTTTATTCCGGAATCGGAGTTGACAGATTTTGTTTGCATAAAAGTCTTTTTGCGATATTCTGAGGGAATTACATCACAAAAAGAATTTTCAATGCAACTCCCTTTTTAAACCCTATTCAACCTGTTTTTTGATTTGAATAAGCGTTGGATCCAAGGCCGTATTTGCCAGACGTTCCTTGATCAGTTCGGCCTGATCTGAATAAATGATCAGTCCTAATTTCCCTTTTTTGCGCAATGCAAATTCCTCAAAAACCTCCCATTTCTGACAGCATTCCCCCCAGGTTTCCAAATCCTGGTCTTCAATGGTGTCAAATATAAAAGTCGCGAAATTGCGGTATGCAATTACGTCTGGCTGAAATCCGATTTCATGCTGACGGTTAAATACAAGTTGTGGTTCTTTAAACTCGTCCACGCCCGCCTTGATTTCATGAAAACCTTTAAACCTCAGGTAAGCAATTCCACTTCTGATCATTCGCTCTCTGGAGGCCGAAATTTTTCGCTTAGTCATGTAGGTATATTGATCACCAAAGGTAGGCATAATTAACTTAACCGATTTTGAACGTTTAATACCTGATAACGCTCATGATATATGCCAGAACAAGTTTTTACCAGAGAATTTTTCCTTTCAAACCGCTTTCTGAAACCCTTGTTGTGATCTGTAGCTGTGAATTTATTAATACTTGGAACACGATTTCTTAACGTCTTGAAATTATTCAGCTTAGCAATTGACCGTAGCTTTGTTAAAATGATAAATTTATATCTATGAAACCCATTAGAGTTGTAGCCATCGATGATGTGGCCGACATTCTGGACTTGATTCAATATAACCTGAATAAGGAAAATATAGAGGCAGTCACTTTCACCGATTCATCCGAGGCCATTGAGTATATTTTGAAAACACCACCTGATCTCATTATAAGCGATTGGATGATGCCTGAACCGGATGGATTACAAGTGTGTAAAATTTTGAAGTCAAACGACCTCACACGCCATATTCCCATTATTATGCTTACCTGCAAAGGCAGTCTCGTTGATTACAAAGAGGCGCTTGATGCCGGAGCTCAGGACTACATCGTGAAGCCTGTGCGCATGGATGAATTGGTTCGCCGAATTAAACTGGTCCTTCCCGAAAATTTTAAAAGAATTAAATTTGGCTGATGGCCGAATTTAATTTTGCACCATTTCTGATATTTCTACTTTTGGGGAGTTGCATGCCGATCAGTGATTCCGGCAAGGCTTCCGACTCAAACCAAAAGCGAATGCAGGTCTCCAACGATTTCGATTTTCAGGGACACCGCGGATGTCGCGGTCTCCTTCCGGAAAATTCTATCGAGGGTTTTCTGTATGCCCTAGATCTCGGCGTCACCACTCTGGAAATGGATGTCGTCATTACTGCAGACAAAAAAGTCATCTTATCTCACGAGCCGTTTTTCTCTCATCTTATATGTCGCGATCCTTCCGGAAATCCAATTTCGGAAACTTCAGAAAAGGAGCACCGCATCTTTCAAATGACTTTTGCCGAAACCCAAAATTACGATTGCGGTTCCAGCGATCATCCATGGTTTCC
>JBBSDD010000058.1:0-10046 GCA_038249755.1 Flavobacteriales bacterium
ACCGCCAATCTCGCCATTATTTTGGTAGACGCCCGTCATGGCTTGATTGAGCAGACTTGCCGGCATTCTTTCATCGCATCGCTTTTGAAAATTCCCCATATTGTTTTTTGTATAAACAAAATGGATTTGGTGGATTATAGCGAAGAGCGATTTGAAGAGATCAAAGAAGAGCTCGAGGCCTTCTGCTCAAAGCTGGAAATAAGTGATATCCGCTTTATTCCCATCAGTGCCCTTAAAGGTGATAATGTCGTCCATAAATCTGAGAAAATGGATTGGTATCAAGGCGCCACACTGATGTACACCTTGGAGAATATTCATATTTCGGGCGATCACAATCATGTGGACTGTAGATTTCCCATTCAATTTGTCGTAAGGCCACAAACCAAAGAATTTCCAGATTACCGGGGATATGCCGGACGAATTGCTGGCGGAGTTTTCAAAAAGGGAGACGATGTCATGTTGCTGCCTTCCGGATTTAAAACTAAAATTGCTTCCATTGACACCTTTGATGGTGAAGTAGAACAAGCTTTTGCTCCTATGAGTGTCACGATACGCGTAGAGGAAGATTTTGATCTCAGCCGCGGTGATATGATTGTAAGGGAAAACAATCATCCTGAGATTGGTCAGGATATTGATTTGATGGTCTGCTGGATGGGAGATCAACCCATTATTCCAAATGGAAAATATGCCATTAAACACACTTCCCGTGATGCCCGCTGTATTATTAAAGAGATAAAATACAAGGTGGATATCAACACACTACATCGAATTGAAGATGACAAATTGCTAAAGACAAATGACATTGGTCGAATTTCTATTCGCACTACGCAGCCTTTATTTTACGATCGTTATCCCAGAAACCGAATTACCGGAAGTATCATTCTCATCGATGAAGGGACCAACAAGACTGTTGGCGCTGGAATGATTATATAAGCCCCGTAAAAATTTCTTGAAATAAAAAACGCTCCGAAATGGAGCGTTTTTAATAATCAGTAGTCTGGAATGGGTTACATGCCCTCCGACAACGTGTCAACTCCAGCGCCGAGTGTATCCGTTTCGGCTTCCATGTAATCTGCATCTTCTTCCATTTCGTCCATAAGCTCATCAGTTTTTTGATCAGCTTCTTCCTGTGCGTCTTTAGCCTCTTGTTCAGCAGCATTGTCTGCGCATGAAGTGAAAGAAATCGCGGCAACTGCCATAATGGCAACAAACATTTTTTTCATCGGTACTTGCAAGTTTTGGGTGTAATTTAGGCGCAAAGCTATAAAAAACTTACACATAGAGAAGTAAAACCACAAAATATATATTTTTGCTACTCTACGGTCACTGATTTCGCCAGATTTCTCGGTTGATCGACGTTGCATCCGCGCATTACAGCAATATGATAACTCAACAGCTGCAACGGAATTACAGTAATAAGCGGCATCAGGCATTCATCTGCATCTGGAATTTCAATGGTATGATCGGCCATTTCTTTGATGCGAACATCGCCTTCCGTGACAATGGCAATAATTTTACCCTTTCGTGCTTTCACCTCCTGAATGTTGCTCACGATTTTATCATATGAGCCCGCCTTTGGAGCGATCACAAATACCGGCATCTCCTCGTCAATCAATGCAATAGGGCCGTGTTTCATTTCGGCTGCGGGATAACCTTCTGCATGGATATAAGATATCTCTTTGAGTTTCAAGGCTCCCTCCAGAGCCACCGGAAAATTGTACCCCCTTCCGAGGTATAATGCGTTGGGTACATCTTTGTATATACCTGCTATATAGCGTATTTTATCATTCTGAGCCAAAACCTTCTCGACTTTGGCGGGAATTGTATCAAGTTCCACCAGCAATTGATGGAATCGACTGCTCGTGATAGTGCCTCGTTTATTTGCCACGTGCAAGGCCATAAGCGTTAATACTGTAACCTGCGCTGTGAATGCTTTTGTAGAAGCTACACCGATTTCCGGACCTGCGTGCATATAAGAGCCGGCATGTGTAGCGCGGGGTATCGAAGAACCAATGACATTACAAATTCCAATTATAGTGGCACCTTTTGATTTTGCCAATTCGATGGCTGCCAGGGTATCGGCGGTTTCACCAGACTGCGATATCGCAATGACCACATCATCTTCGTAAATCACCGGATTGCGATATCTGAATTCCGAAGCATACTCCACCTCAACCGGAATTCTGGCAAGATCTTCAAATAAATATTCGCCTACCATCCCGGCGTGCCAGCTCGTGCCACACCCAAGGATGATGATACGCTTGGCATTCACAAATTTCTGAATATAATCTCGAATACCGCCTAGCTCCACCTGCCCGGTTTCGACCCTTAAACGTCCACGCATACTATCCCTGATGGACCTCGGTTGTTCATAGATCTCCTTAAGCATAAAATGCTCGAAACCACCCTTTTCAAGGGCCTCAAGTTTCAGCTCAAGCTCCTGGATATACAGACGTTTTTCCTGATTTTCAACATTCATAAGTTTGAATCCGTCATACCTGTCTACAATGGCAATTTCTTCATCATTCAGGTAAACTACATTCTTAGTAAACTCCAGAAACGGCGTGGCATCAGAGGCAATAAAAAACTCTCCTTCCTCTCCTATTCCCACAACCAGAGGGCTTCCTTTTTTGGCGGCAATCAGTTGGTCGGGATTGTCTTTATCCATCAACACAATTGCATAAGCTCCTACTACTTTACTTAAAGCGATTCTCACCGCTTCAAAAAGGCTTACCTGCTCATTTCGTTGGATATCTTCTATAAAGTGTATGAGAACTTCGGTATCTGTATCGCTGATAAAGTGATGCCCTCTTTTGGTCAATTCCTCTCGAAGGGGAGCATAATTTTCGATTATGCCGTTGTGTATAATCACCAATCTTCCATCGCCAGACGCGTGTGGATGGGCATTCACATCGTTTGGCTCACCGTGGGTGGCCCATCGGGTGTGACCGATGCCCAATTTCGAATTGTGATCATCTGAATCAATTAGTTGCTCCAGATTCGAGACTTTGCCCTTACACTTGAAAATCTCAATTTCCCCATCTGTCAGCAATGCGATGCCAGCACTGTCATAACCCCGATATTCCAGACGGCGCAGGCCGTTTATAAGAATGGGATAAGCATTTTTGGGACCAATATATCCAACTATTCCACACATAGAACAAAACTAGTAAATTGTATAAGAAATGGACAAGCTCATATTATTCGAAAGATTTGATGGATCTGGATATTCAGGACCATTAATTACCACCCTATTTGCTGAGAAGGAGGCGCCACTTGATACAACTTCAAATCCATGATTTTCACGATCCCCATTGATGATCTGTTGGAGATACCGCGAAAAGTTAAATCGATAAACTTGATTTACCCGGTCATATCTTCCTCCTATGTAGGTCCGATTGATCAAATCCTCCAATTGATCAGGTAAAATAAATGTGTTGCCGTCGGCATCTAATCCAAAAATAAAAAGATCACTTGGAACTGAAAGTTTATCATTTACAAAGTTTCGGACCGGCAAAGTCAGTATGGCCTCATTAATTGCAATTCCCTCAATATTTTGCAAATTTTTAAGATGAGGTATGTCAATCCTCAGTTTTGTTCCACCCATGGTTTGGATAAACAAATCTTGTTGACCCAATTCTACAATGCCATTCTGCGCTTGATTCAATAAAGATGGATCGGCGGTTGAAAAGTCATGGGTGAATGCATTAAATTTTCCTGTACCCGATCTTATGGGGAAATGATATGTCAATAAAGTGTCTTCAAGTGGTGCCGCTCTTGGAAACCTGTAATACATGCTAATCCGGCTTTTCTCACCGAAAGTATTCATGGCAATTATACCCGACCTTTGGGTATTAAACTGCGTCTCATCTACTGTAATCTTCACCCCTTTGAAAAGTTCTACAAAGGCCTCACTGGTCAAACCCCCCGGCGTTTTGCTAGCTTCAATAAGGCGGGTAGCCAATGATGCTTTTAAAGGAATTCTCAGTTGAGGTTCTACGTTAACGCCTCCTACCGCTGTCGAATCGAAAGGGGCCGGACGGAAATAATTAAATCCTGACTCCACCAGATCTTCAGCAAGAGCTACTTCCTTGTTGTCGTAATAAATCGAATCGAAGTAAATGTTCTCAGCGAGTTCGAAAACCTGAATATATTGCTCACCAAGCCCTCCATACACCTTTCGGAAATTTCCCTGACTAATTGTGGGATCGTAATAATCAAGCACAAGTATGATAGAATCCACGATGGCATCTGCCGTAGTATCAGTTGACAAAACGAAGCTGGGATTACTTAAGGACAGACGTACTTCGGTAATATGACTGGCCTTCACAAAACCAAAAATAGGATCCTGATAAGCGCCAAACAAACCTGGATCTACCTTATCGCTCCTAACGGAATCGTCAAAAAGCGTATATGCCAATATGGTCATGGTATCGATAAGCGCAAGCCCAAAAATATCTTCCGGATTTTGCAAATCAAGACCGAGGTTTGACTCAGGTTTTTCGCATGAAGGCAACAAGAGTGCGGCCCCCACAAAAAAGAGAGCGGCCCTCATACAAGGCCGCTTCAGAACATTTATCATTAAAATGAAAAAATTAGTTGATAAGAACAGTGCTTTCTTCAAGAATGGTATCATAAAAATCACTGTATTCCTTAACGCATAAAGCCGGATTACAGTATGCCAAGGTAGCCTTTTCAGAAGCTTTAAGGGCAGCAGAGATTCCAGGGGCCAAATTTTCGCTTCCCTCCACAAGGCCATCCGAATAGCGGAATGCCAATTTGTGAAGATTTTCTACAGTAGGATCAGTTACTTCGGCCACATCTTCTGCTGAAAAACCATCGAATTTAAGTTTGTTAACCAATTCGGCATCGTAAGCTCCAACAAAATCATTTTCATATGCAGAAAATACAACTTTGGTATCCGCAAAATGGGGATCCTCGTTGTAAAACTTTTTCACGTAAAGTGGCAACAAAGATGTAAACCATCCATGGCAATGAATTACATCAGGCGCCCATCCAAGTTTCCGAACTGTTTCGAGCACTCCACGACAGAAAAAGATGGATCGTTCATCATTGTCTTTAAAAAACTTACCGTTTTTGTCCTTCAGCACCTGCTTTCTGTGAAAATAATCCTCATTGTCAATAAAGTAAACCTGCATTCTGGCAGTGGGTATCGATGCAACTTTAATAATGAGCGGATGATCGGTGTCATTTACTACCAGATTCATGCCCGAAAGCCTAATTACTTCATGCAATTGGTGCCGGCGCTCGTTGATTGAACCATATTTCGGCATAAAAACCCGAATTTCTTTGCCTTTCTCATGGATGCCTTGGGGCAGGTTTCTTGAAATTTCAGACAACTCATTCTTAGGCAGGAAGGGTGCAATCTCCTGCGACACGTACAAAACTCTCGTCTTCTTCATAAAGGAAAGGGAATATCAATTAGTTCTGCAAAAATATAAAAATTTTCCCGGACTTTCAACATAAAGGATTAGCTTTGGCGCCCTTTGTCCGCTTTGGAAGGCCCGAAATCACTGGCACACATTCCTATTATGCAGATACTTAAGACGCGCATTGAACTTGAAAATGCCTTGGCATTTATTCGTGGATCGGAGCACACGTTGGGCTTCGTTCCGACCATGGGCGCCCTGCACAAAGGCCATATCAGCCTTCTTAGAAAGGCTCAGATGGAAAATGATTATTCCATCACATCGATTTTTGTCAATCCAACACAGTTCAACGACCCCGCCGATTATTCCAAATATCCTCGTCAACTAGCGGTGGACGCCCGTATGCTCGAGGATGTACAATGTGATTTTCTTTTCGCACCATCCAGCAATGATGTTTATGACGGCGTACGTATTGAAAACTTTGATTTGGGACCTCACATGCACACATTGGAAGGGGAATTCAGACCCGGGCATTTTCAGGGTGTCGCGGCCGTTGTGAAACTATTGCTGGAAATGGTTCAGCCAACCAAAGCATATTTTGGATTAAAGGATTACCAGCAGTTCATGGTGATCAAAAAACTAGCGGAAAAGTATAATCTCCATTCCGAAATTGTTGGCTGCGAAATAATCCGGAATGAAAGTGGACTTGCTTTAAGTTCCCGAAATCAGCTATTGAGCTCTGAGGGCAAAGTTGTCGCTACCAATCTTTCCAGAGCGCTCTATCAAATTCGCAGTCAATTTGGAACCATACCAATCAAGCAATTGTTAGCCAATGGCAAGAATGCTTTGAGCACAACTCCGGGTATTCGTCTTGAATATCTCGAAATTGTCGACGCAAAAACCTTGGATTCTCTTTCGCATTCGGAGCAAGGAAAATTTGGTGCTATTGCACTGCTGGCGGCCTATGTCGAAGATGTACGCCTGATCGATAATATGTTCTTAACCTTTCCGCCAGGCAACATGAATGCCTGATTTACTTCGTTAACTTTATCCCTGTTTACTCAATTGTTGTTGTGAAAAAGATATTCTTTCAGATACTTAAAGTAGCGCTACCAGTGCTACTCGGAATTTATTTGGTGGTGCACATTTTTAAGCAGCTCGACGGTACTCAACGGACTGCACTATTCAATGCTGTGAAAGGCGCCAATTATTTTTGGGTGGCGCTTTCCTTTGCGATGGGCTTACTGAGCCATTACATTCGGGGATATCGATGGAAATATCAACTTGAAGCAATGGGCTATCACAGTCCGGTGTCCAATAATTTCATGGCCGTGATGATTGCCTATCTCGTCAATATGGCTCTCCCACGGGTGGGAGAAGTAAGTAGGGCTGCAGCGATGACTAAATATGGAAAAGTGCCTTTTGAAAAAAGTTTTGGATCTATTCTTTCAGAACGGGCTGTGGACTTTGTCATTTTGTTGATCATTGTTTTTTTCACCATTGTTATCCAATACACGTATTTGCGTTCTTTCGCGGATTCACTCATTGAGATGGCTTTCGCTAAATCTCAGTCACCCATTCTATGGATTTCAGGCCTCGTGATGTTATTAATCCTTATTGCGGGATTTGTGTTTTTGAAAAAAACCCGTCAGAATCCCTTCTTTGCAAGGTTCTGGACTTTGCTCTTTGGCCTCCTCGAGGGCTTAAGGAGTATTGTAAGAATGAAAAAAAGGGGAATGTACTTTCTCGCAACTGTGGCCATTTGGTCGCTTTACGTTGGCATGTTCTGGATCTGTTTCTTCTCTTTGGAAGAAACAGCTCATTTGGGAGCAAGTGCGGTATTTGCATCTTTTGTAGTGGGTAGTTTCGCAATCGTTCTCATTCCGGGGGGAATCGGCGCCTTTCCTGTCGGCATCATGCAAACCCTCGTTATGTATGGCGTAGCTGAAGAAACCGGGTTTGCGCTGGGATGGATCATTTGGCTTTCGCAAACAATCATGATTGTTTTAGTAGGGGGAGCCTGTATGATTCTGATGCCCATAATCAACAAAAAAAAGGAATTTGATGAATCCATTGCGACAAGTATCCGATAAGATCGTGTCACTGTCAGGCCTGAAGAGAATATGCGCAACCTGGGCCGAGGCTAAGTTATCCGTGATATTTACCAACGGCGTTTACGATATCGTACACCGCGGACACGTTACTCTGTTGGCGGAAGCTGCGTCATTTGGCGATAAGCTGATACTCGGTATTAACTCAGACTCCTCAGTGCGGACCCTGGGCAAAGGGCCTGATCGACCTATCAACAAACAGGAAGACCGCGCATTTGTAATGGCCGCGATGAATATGGTCGATCTCGTGGTGATTTTTGATGAACAAACCCCTTATGAACTCATAAGAATACTCCAACCGGATGTGCTCGTAAAAGGTGGCGACTATTCGCCAGATCAATTAAATTCCCTTGCCAAAGATTATATTGTAGGCTCTGACCTGCAACGGGCAGCCGGACGCAAAACCGTGGTCATACCAATTGTAGACGGCTATTCTACCACAGCACTTGTCAATAAACTTGCTCATGGCCAAGACTAAATCAATTTTCTATTGTCAAAGTTGCGGTTTTGAATCGGCCAAATGGCTGGGAAAATGCCCCTCCTGCCAGGAATGGAATTCTTTTGAAGAACAAATCGTTTCCGGTGGAAACCGTCCAAAAACAGCAAGCTCCCTTTCCAGAGAAACCCATAAACCCATCAGAATTACAGATGTCAAAGCGCTTGAGCACAGTCGGCTAACCATGCCGGATTCAGAGCTTACCCGGGTTCTTGGTGGAGGTTTGGTGCCGGGCTCGCTGATTTTGATAGCCGGTGAACCGGGGATAGGTAAATCCACCCTGATGTTGCAGACGGCTATGCAGTACAAAGGCACTGTGCTGTACGTTTCGGGTGAGGAAAGTAGTGAACAAATAACGCAACGGGCGGAGCGCTTGGGTACGCTCAACGCAAATTGTTTTATCATGACTTTCACTGACCCGACCATCATTTTGGCGGAAGCCGAAACCCTGCGGCCTGATTTTATTGTGGTGGATTCGGCTCAAACGCTACAGGCCGATTGGGTCGATTCGTCACCTGGATCCATTTCCCAAATCCGTGAAAGCACGGCGATGCTCATGCGCTATGCGAAAACGACGCATACAGCGATTTTTCTCATAGGTCATATCACCAAAGATGGCTCTATAGCCGGACCGAAGGTTTTGGAACATATGGTGGATGCTGTTACCGTTTTTGAAGGTGACCAACATCACTTGTTTCGGCTGTTGCGCTGTACCAAAAACCGATTTGGATCAACCAATGAACTGGGTATTTACCGGATGGAAACCACCGGATTGAAACCCGTTGAAAATCCATCTGAAATGCTTTTGAGCGGGCATGCTTCCAATCTGAGTGGTTCGGCCGCTGCTGCCATTGTGGAAGGAATCCGACCACTTATGATTGAGGTACAGGCCTTGGTCAGTTCTGCCGTGTATGGCACACCTCAGCGATCTTCTACCGGTTTTGATGTGCGCAGACTTCATATGTTACTCGCCGTGCTTGAAAAGAGATGTGGCTTTCGGCTTGGCGCCAAAGATGTGTTTCTGAATATCGCCGGTGGTCTGAAAGTCAATGATCCAAGCATTGACCTTGCAGTGGTGGCAGCTGTACTATCCTCCAGCGAAGATTTGACACTTCCAAAAGGAACCTGTTTTGCCGCCGAGGTGGGTTTGTCTGGTGAAATCAGACCTGTAACGCGGGTGGAACAGCGCATAGCTGAAGCAGGAAAGCTTGGTTTCGAGCGCATCTTCATTTCTCAACACCACCAAAAGGTCAAATCTCCTTCTTCTCTTATCACCATCATTCCGGTGGGAAAGGTTCAGGACGTTCTCCGCGAAATGTTCGGTTAAAAATAAAGGAGCCGATGGCTCCTTTACTTCATTTTTATCATTCATCCGTGATCAGCGCGTCACTACTCCGACGATTCATTGATAATATTCATAAGTTCGTCCAATTGTGGCGAGAGAATGACTTCAATGCGGCGATTTTTCGCTTTGTCGGCGGGATCGACTGGTTGATATTCACTGCGACCAGCAGCCGTCAGTGTGGTGGGGTCTATTTTAGAATTGTCAATCATAATATTGACAACGGAAGTCGCCCGCAAGACACTGAGATCCCAATTATTTCGCGGATAGGTGGTCCGTGAAAATGAATCTGTGTCGGTGTGTCCTTCCACCATGATGCGCAAATCATTTCGATCCTGCACAGCTCTGGCCAGATTAATGATGGCTTCCTGCCCTTTTTTGTCGACTTCGGTGCTACCCGTCGCAAAAAGCAATTTGGCATCCATGCTGACATAAACCTGACCATTTCGCATATCGACAGTAAGTCCTTTTCCCTCAAAGCCGAGTAAGGCGTCAGAAACACTTTTGCGCAAAGCGTTCATGACTGAATCTTTTCTGGCGATCAGGCTGCGCATTTCAGCGAGGTTTTGCTCGCGTTCGATCAGTTCTTCCTCTTTTAGATCCAGCGCAGTTTGTAGCTCGTTCAGGGCATTCTCCTTTTCCTGAAGGGCAATTCTCACCTGCTCAAGTTCTCCCATAAGGGTTTGTTTTTCTTCCTCCGTACCCTG
>JBBSDD010000059.1:0-10041 GCA_038249755.1 Flavobacteriales bacterium
AGTATAATTTTGAGGTGGAACGAATAAATGCGGAGAATAATCGAAAAGTTGAGAACAACATTAGTGGATATAATCCGATCCGGAATAGGACAATAGAAAGAAATGAACTAAAAAAAGCTGCCATTCAATTTATGACTGCCCAACGTTATGATGATTTTAATTCGATGCTTGAAAATTTTTCCAATCAGGGATATCCCGATTTTGATTTTGAAGACGCACTGAATGAGGGAAAATCGATTCGCTTTTTTGAACAGGCTTTTGAATGGAATGAAATGACATATTTGCACTATCCGTATTTTTGGGGTAGAAAGGATAACTGGATGCAAATGATTCACTTTGAAGATGCCGATCCTAAATTTAGTGACTTTCTAAAAGCAGGAGCCACAAGAGTGGTCGTTCCGGTGAGGCCGGAATTTACCAAAGCTATGTTACACTATCAAAAAACCGGTGAGATATGGGCTGGTCAGGATTTGCCTGAACTGAACGATGAGCTACATCTCTCTATAGTTGAAGAGATTAAAGACTCAACCTTCAATCTAGAAGGTATACCTGTGGGTGAGCCTTGGATAACCAAGCTACCCACTAATTTGGTAAGGTTAAATGCGTCCACCACACCCGAGTTGCCTGACAATAGTGCTGAATTACTTTAAGTTGAGGGTATGGCGTTTGACTTAAACAACTTAGAATACCTTGCTCTCGAAGGTGGTGGTGGAAGGGGTATACTTTATTTGGAACCAATACGGATTTTGGAAGAACGGCTAGAAAATAGAATAAGAAATTCACAGTCAGGCGATGCAATCTTGATAATTCCCAATCCTGAGTTCGGATTTCAAACCATCAGCACTCCAGCATTATTTCAAATAAATTTGCCTCCTGATCGAAGGGTATTAAAAGGCATCAGTGGTAGTTCTGCGGGTGCGATTACAGCATTTATGCTCAGCTTGGGAATGAGTTCGGATGATATCCAATATGAAATGGACCGAACCGAAATCTTGCCGGAGAATTCGGATTACGACAAAGTGATAGGTGTTTTTGAGCAGTTCATAGACGAAGCGCCAAATAATAAGTATAAGCGTGTTTTGAACAATATGAAACCGGATTCCGGAACTTATATTAACAAAGCAGATCGAGTACGGTTAATTATTCAGATGCTGAGATACGCTCCGGTTCTTCCACTGCGATTTCCTATGTATGCTCCTATTAGAAAACTACAACCCTTTGAACTAATTGATCAATTAGACTCACTAAACAGAGTCGTGCTTCCTTCACTTTACAAAGTTCTTGAAGCCTATTTCAACGACGGCGCACCTTTTGGGGTGTCAAGACAAGTTTTTCAGAACACATTCACAACGGAGGGTTTTTTATCAAATTTCATTGGAGAGAGAGGTTTGTTTGAAGGAGTTAAAATCAGAAATTATTTTGCCGAATTGGTGGACAAATACCTCATCGGTAAACTCGAGGCAAATGGCTATGAAATATCTGGTTTTACATCGGAAACGATGACTTTTCGACAATTCTTTAATTTGACTGGTGTCGATCTTGTAGTTACAGGAACAAATATTTCCAAACATGTGCCAAAGTATTTTAGTGTGTATCATACACCTGATTTTCCTGTCATTGAAGCTGTGCAATTATCCATGACACTTCCACCAGTTTTTAAACCTATGTTTGTTAATACTCAGGTCATAAATGGGGATGAAGTCAGCAGAAAAGCCTACTCTGGGCTGTATGTTGATGGAGGCATGCTCAACAACTATCGAATCAGGGCTTTTGACAACATCAGGAGATCAGGAAGTTTTCAGCGACTATCAGATCTCACCTTCAGAGACAATCAGAATGCGGGAAATGGAGGCTTTGCTATTGCAGCAGATCCGTTTGATGCATCGAATGAATGCGAAGGACTACTAGGAATTAGACTTCAGGAAAAGGCAAGCGAAAATTCGGAAATTACTGAAAAGGCTTCTTATCCAAGTGATCATTTGATATTCGGTCGCTACTTTTCAGAACTGTATAATACATTTATGTATGGCTCTGAAGAAGGGCAAATCAGAAGCCCATCAGATATAAGAAAAACGGTGTCGCTTTATGCTTCACTCACTCTTAAATCAAAGGATCCAAAGTTTATCAGGAGATTAAATCAAGAGAACAAAGATGAGCTGACTGCCAATGACTACTATACAATTAGGGTTAGTGATTTTTCTACTACTGCAATTGAACTTTTGCGGGAGCGTACGGCTACTGCTGAAGCCAAGAGCAACTTAATGATGAACGCAGGCTTTAATTTCATTGAATTCTTAGAACAGAATCGTCTATGAATGGATTAAAAAGTTGTTGTGCAGTACTAATAATTTCATTTTTGAGTGAAAGTTGCTCGCGAAGTTTTATTGATTCCTTACCTGATGCAGATCCGTTAATCATTTCAATTTGTAAGTCATGCAATACGATTGAAGATGTAATTGATTATGAAAATAGTTTAGGTTCAGAAATGATTGATCTTACCGGTAGAATGAAATACGAATGGAGAATTCGCCGGGTATCTGTAACAACTGGAGATGATAAGCCAGACCTCAACCAATACGCAACTTTTGCCGAGGATTCGCTCATGTTTTTTTTTAGGCGTTCAAATTCATCTCTTGAAGGATTTAATGAAGCGACATCATATTTTTTCACAAATAAAAAATTCAAGACTGATGGGGCTTTATTTTACTTTTTTTTTCCAGGTGAAGATATTTTTGGATATCATAAATCAGGATCTTATCAAGACCCAAAAAAGGTTATTCACAGGTGGGTGAGAGAAGTATCGCCTGAGCAGTTCTTTACCAATTACCACTCCATATTATTATGGATACAGGGGCTTGAAGATGAAAGATTCAAGTTGGTTCGAGAACGTTGCAGAATTGAAGGACTAGAGTATTGGAGTAAAAGAGCATGGAAAGAAAATCACAAATTCAAATTTGAAGTCGAACAGATTGAGGAGTTGCTTTTTCACGAATACGTGCTATACGATACGTATAGTGAGTGGATGGCCGTCAGTGTTGAGGTGGTAACTTATGCTCCGACTGAAACATATGCAGTCTATGAGGAAGGCAATCCTTATCCACTACACTATAAAATTGACCTTTCAGACCTTGCTTTTCTAATAACCATTTCGAGTGATTTCATAGCTGACTTAGATCTCAATAAACATTAAAACCCATGAAAACCCACCACATTCTCCTTCTTCTGGCTTCTCTACTCATCTTCTCATGCAATAATGACGATGACAAAGGTACCCCGCCCCCTACCAACACATCCACGTCCTTTTCAGGTACCCTCACCGATTTGATAAATGGCCCGAATTCCGCTTTTATGGCAGATGTAATCGAAGTTCTCCACGATACCCTTATTAATAGACTCTATGTGTATCTGGAGCATTCCGGGCAGCGAACCATGAGCTTCACCATTGCGGGCGCCGTGCCAGGACAATATAACCTGTCTGCGGTATCATTAAACGAAGCCTTCCTTTTGAGGTGTGATACAATATCAAACGATTTGACTACCCAACCCAACGATGCTGGCCTTGCGTCGGAGGTGTTGGGCACCATCTCTATAGATACCTACGATGTAGCCGCGGGCAGACTGAGTTTAACTATCAGTTCTTTGACATTTGTGTCGGTAGGTCCTGGTGCCAGCGACGATGTGGAGGAGCTATCCCTCACCAACGCGACGCTAACAAACGCCCCTGTGGCCAAAACCGCCGTCGGCTTAAACTACTTGGCCAGTCCATCGATCAACTGTTTGGTGAATGGCAATCCCTTCAACCCGACGTTCGTGTCGGTAGGAAGTGAAGTTTCAAATACCATTTTTTCAAGTGGTGCGGGTGGCGTGTTGGACCTTATACTGCCATTGAATCCTGCAGAAGGACAGTACGACCTCGCTGTAGAGGGCGACGGCTACGGTGTGGCATACAACGTAAATGACCTCAACAGCTTTGCCGCCAATGAGGGGAACTTGATTGTGAAACAATCTTGCGATGGACACTTCTACGGCACCTTTGAAGCATCAGTAGACATTTCCACTTCAACGGTGAGTATTGAACAGGGGCGGTTTGCTTTGCAAGTGCAGTAGGAGCAGAGGGCAGAGGACTTTCAAAACGTGATGGTTATAGCCTCCTAGTCCAAAGACCTGGGGTAAGGTCGGAAATTAGTAATTTATTAGAGTCAGCGCCTTTAGCCCCGCTTCCAAACCGGCACCGTACTACAAGGCTCTCCAAACATAAGACTTTTCACCACCGGGGTCAACTTCGCTGTGATCTGTCCGTAAGCCGCAAAATCCAGATTTCCTTTGCCGCAGCCTTTTACAATCACGCGGGCATCCCGGTAAGTTTCCGGGTCCAGGGCTGTAATGTTTTTGGCGACAGCCGATGCAGTGTATAATTCCGGAGTACCGAAGTGAATGGCCTTCGCAAAAGGAGCCAGGCGCGCAGCCACAAGCATAAATGCCCAATGCGGAATAATGGCATCGGCGCTGCAATACACGGCTACGACTTTTCCCGAAAGCGCTTCCCAATCGGTGTTGTCCACAAAAGCGCGGAAATCTTTTTCCTTCAGGGCTATTCTTTCCCAGAGTTGGGGTGCGATGTCGAAGTCTACGGGCGTTTCGGTGGACAGGAAGCTGTCCATTTCAAGCACCATCAGGCCGCTTTTGGCTACTTTGTTTACGATTGTTTCCTGCTGGCTCATAAAAATCCGAGTTCGAGTTGGGCTTCTTCGCTCATCATATTCTTGTCCCAGGGCGGGTCAAAGGTGATTTCCACTTTGGCTGTGGTAATCTCTTCCAGGCCGCGCACTTTTTCTTCCACTTCCATGGGCAGCGATTCGGCCACAGGGCACGAAGGACTGGTCAGGGTCATGGCGATTTTCACGGCGTTCGCGTCGTCGATATCGATATTGTAAATCAGACCGAGCTCGTAGATGTCCACGGGAATTTCCGGGTCGTAAATGCTCTTGAGCACAGCGATAATACGGTCTTCCAATTCTCTTTTGTCCATCACATTTGTTTTGCCTGGAGCGCCAGGGCGTAATATTTCATTTGCTTGATCATCGACACCAGTCCGTTGGAGCGCGTCGGCGAAAGGTGCTCTTTCAATCCGATCTGATCGATAAATCCCATGTCGGCCCGTACGATTTCTTCCGGGGGCTGATTGCTCAGCACGCGCACCATCAGGGCAATAATGCCTTTGGTGATGATGGCGTCGCTGTCGGCGGTGTATTTCACCACCCGTCCATCTGCATCGGCGTGCAGCCACACCCGCGACTGACATCCTTTGATCAGATTTTCATCCAATTTATGTGTTTGATTAATCAATGGCAGATTTTTACCCAGGTCGATGAGGTGCTCGTACTTGTCCATCCAATCGGGCAGCATTTCAAATTCTGCCACGATGTCGGCTTGTATGTCGGCGATGCGCTCACTCATGCACGCAGCATTTTCACAGCGCGTTTCACGCTGTCGGTGAGTACGTCGATTTCTTCATAAGTATTGTACACGGCAAACGACGCGCGAATGGTGCCCGGTATGCCGTACTTGTCCATCAGCGGCTGGGTGCAGTGGTGCCCCGTTCGCACGGCCACGCCCATCTTGTCGATGATGGCGCCCACATCATAGGGATGCGTGCCGTCGACCAGAAAAGATACCACGCTGGCTTTTTCTTTGGCGGTGCCCACAAAACGTATTCCTTCTATTTCCGAAAGGCGTTCGGTGGCATAACTCACCAGATTGCGTTCTACATTGCCGATGTGTTCGTAGCCAATATCATAAATAAAGTCTACGGCTTCCGCCAAAGCGATCCCGGCTTCGATATTGGGCGTACCTGCTTCAAATTTGAAAGGCAGGTCGTTGTAGGTCGTTTTCTCAAAAGTTACGTCTTTAATCATTTCACCACCACCTTGATATGGAGGCAGACTTTCGAGTACTTCGGCTTTTCCGTAAAGGATGCCGCTGCCCGTAGGGCCGTACATTTTGTGACCGGAAAAAACGTAAAAATCACAACCGATTTCCTGAACGTCTATTTTCATATGCGGTGCCGCTTGGGCGCCATCGATGAGCACCAGGGCTCCTTTTTTGTGGGCGGCTGCCGTAATTTCTTTTGCGGGATTGATGGTTCCCAATGAATTGGAAATGTGCACAATGCTCACGATCCGCGTCTTGTCGCTCAACTTCGCATGAAAATCATCCATGTTCAACGTGCCATCGTCGTTCACATTGATGACGACCAGTTTGGCGCCAGCCTGATCGGCGGCCATTTGCCAGGGCACGATGTTCGAGTGGTGTTACATTTCGGAGATGAGCACTTCGTCGCCTGGTTTGAGAATGGACCTGCCAACGCCGTAAGCTACCAGATTGATTCCGTCGGTGCAGCCTTTGGTAAAAATGATTTCCCGCGACTCACGCGCATTCACAAAATGCTGCATTTTGGTCCGTGCGGCTTCGTATTTTTCGGTGGCGAGCTGACTCAGAAAATGCACTCCGCGGTGTACATTGCTGTGGTCGAAAGTGTAATAGTGGGTGATGGCGTCCATCACGCGTTGTGGCTTTTGCGATGAAGCGGCATTGTCCAGATA
This sequence comes from Flavobacteriales bacterium, assembly GCA_038249755.1. Lineage (GTDB taxonomy): Bacteria > Bacteroidota > Bacteroidia > Flavobacteriales_D > Cryomorphaceae > JBBQZU01. Next base: position 6,603 of record JBBSDD010000059.1, read on the forward strand.
TACGAGCGGTTTGCCATTCACCTGGCGCGAAAGAATGGGAAATTGCGCACGAATTGCTTCGTTGACCAGAATCTCTTTTTCTTTCACAAGGATCATAATTACTTTTTTGAGAGTTTGTTTGTTATCGCTTCGTCGATCAGGGGTCGGATGTCGGGATTCACCAGCTTTTCGAGCACATCTTCGGCAAATGCGGTGACCAGCATTTTCCGGGCGCTGTCGGTAGAAAGCCCGCGGGTGCGCAGATAAAACATGGCATCGTCATCGAGCTGACCCGTGGTGCTGCCGTGGCTGCACTTCACGTCGTCGGCGTAGATTTCGAGCTCCGGCTTGCTGTTCATGGTGGCGGTATCGCTCACCACGATGTTTCCATTGCTTTGGAAGGCGTTCGTTTTTTGGGCATCCCGTCGCACATAAACTTTTCCGTTGAAAACCCCCGTCGACTCATCCAATAACACACCGCGGTACAATTCGTTCGAATCGCAGTGCGGTTTTTCGTGGTCCATGATGGTGTGGTTGTCCACGTGCTCTTTGCCGGAAGGCATATACAACCCGTGGAAATTGGCCGTCACGCCTTCACCCAAAATCCGGGCGTTGGTATTGTTGCGCGTCCATTTTCCCGAAAGGGTAAAATTATTATGTGTAAAGTTGGCACTGCGCGCGATGATCGTGTCTACCTGCTGCATGTGAAAGCTCTCTGCGCCACCCATTTGAATGGTGTCGATACCGAGATACGTATTCTCATCGGCCACAATTTCGGTCACCGCATTGGCGAAAGTCGCACCGAGATGGATGTGGTATTCCGTGATGCGCATGCGGGCGCTGCGCTCCAGATGGATGTAGTTGCGCGGTTGGGCCGCCACCTGATCGCCGGTGTACACGTTGATGATATAGAGCGGGCTTTCAATGACTGCATCTTTCTCCAGATGCAGGTAAAAACCGTCCTGTGGATAGGCAGTATTCAGGGCCATGAAAGCTTCGTGATTGTGGGCTCCACTTTCGTCAAATGACGATGTTCTGTGCGGCCGGCTTCCGGTGGAAGCGTCGAGCATCAGGCCATCGTAAGCCGGCAATTTAGAATGTGTCGGGGCGTAATGACCATTGATGAACACCATGCGGTAGTGCATGTCATCCAGCGAGATGGGAAGTTCTGGCAGGGTTTGGCTTTCGCCAAAAGTCCATGCCTTGTTCGCGATTTGAGCCGTCCGGGTGTATTTCCACTCTTCCACTTTTGTAGAGGGAAATTCCAGATGATTCAGTGCCTCACGTGCTTCTTTGGCGCGTAGGCTTATGCCTTCCGGCAAATGACTGGAATAGGTCCCGGCCAGCCCATCGGCCACCTTGCGGAGTTTTGATATTTTTTCGAGCGTTTCCATTTAGGCGGGTATCTCGTTTTGTTCTTTTTTGATCCAGTCGTAGCCTTTTTCTTCGAGTTCCAGAGCGAGATCTTTGCCCCCGGTTTTTACGATCTGTCCGTTGAAAAGCACGTGTACAAAATCGGGAATGATGTAATCGAGCAGGCGCTGATAGTGCGTCACGACGATAAAGGAGCGGTCCGCACTGCGCAATTGGTTCACGCCATTGGCTACGATGCGCAGGGCGTCAATGTCAAGACCGCTGTCGGTTTCATCCAATATCGCGAGCGTAGGCTCGAGCATGGCCATTTGAAATATTTCATTCCGTTTTTTCTCCCCACCCGAAAAACCTTCGTTTACCGAACGGTTGGTGAGTTTGTTGTCGAGCTCTACGAGTTTGGCTTTTTCGCGCACCATGGCGAGAAATTCTTTGGCAACCATGCGCTCCAGGCCGAGTGCTTCGCGGCGTTCGTTGATGGCGGCTTTCAGGAAGTTGATATTGCTCACGCCGGGTATTTCGACAGGATATTGGAATGCCAGAAAAACCCCGGCATGCGATCGCGCGTCGGGTTCCATTTCCAAAAGGTCCTGCCCTTTGAAAGTCACCGAGCCTTCGGTCACGTCAAATGCATCATTTCCGGCAAGGACCGCCGCGAGTGTGCTTTTGCCGGAACCATTCGGACCCATGATGGCGTGGACTTCGCCCGGCTTGATTTCGAGATTCAATCCGTTCAGGATCTTTTTGCCTTCAACTTCGGCGTGTAAATTCTTTATGCTGAGCATATTTTGACTTTTCAATTGAATATTAACCTACGCTGCCTTCGAGCGAGATATCGAGTAGTTTTTGTGCTTCCACGGCAAATTCCATGGGCAATTTGTTAAGCACATCTTTGCAGTAGCCGTTTACGATCAGGCTGATGGCTTTTTCTTCACTGATCCCGCGCTGGAGACAGTAAAAAATCTGGTCTTCACCGATTTTCGAAGTGGTCGCTTCGTGCTCCACCTTGGCGGAACTGTTGCCCACTTCGATGTAGGGGAACGTATGCGCCCCGCAGCGATCACCCATAAGCAGGGAGTCGCACTGCGAAAAGTTGCGCGCGTTGGTGGCCGACTTGTTGATTTTCACAAGTCCGCGGTAAGAGTTGTTGCTCTGTCCGGCCGAAATTCCTTTCGAAATAATCGTGCTTTTGGTGTTTTTGCCAATGTGGATCATTTTGGTCCCGGTATCGGCTTGCTGGTGGTTGTTGGTCACCGCCACGGAGTAAAACTCTCCGATGGAGTTGTCGCCTCTCAGGATGCAGGATGGATATTTCCAGGTCACTGCTGAACCGGTTTCCACCTGTGTCCAGGAAATTTTGGCGTTGGTTTCGCAAAGTCCGCGTTTGGTCACGAAATTGAAAACCCCGCCTTTTCCTTCGGCATTTCCGGGATACCAGTTTTGTACCGTCGAATATTTTATTTCGGCATCGTCGAGCGCAATGAGCTCCACTACAGCCGCGTGCAATTGGTTTTCGTCGCGCATCGGAGCGGTGCAACCTTCCAGATAACTGACATAACTGCCTTGATCAGCAATTACAAGTGTCCGTTCGAACTGTCCCGTTTGGGCTTCGTTGATGCGGAAGTACGTGGAAAGTTCCATCGGGCAGCGCACGCCTTTTGGGATGTATGCGAATGATCCATCCGTGAATACCGCGCTGTTCAGCGCAGCATAGAAATTATCGTTTTTCGGAACCACGGTGCCCATATACTTGCGCACCAATTCGGGATACTTCTGCACGGCTTCCGAGAAGGAGCAGAAAATGATTCCGAGTTCGCCGAGTTTTTCCTTGAAGGATGTGGCCACCGATACGCTGTCCATCACGAAGTCGATTGCCACACCGGTAAGGCGTTTTTGCTCATCGACGGAGATACCCAGTTTTTTGAAAGTGTCGAGCAACTCTGGATCTACTTCGTCCAGGCTCCCTAATTTTTTCTTTTGCTGGGGGGCCGAATAGTAATAAATATTCTGAAAATCCGGTTTTGGGTATTTCACGTGTGCCCAGTCTGGCTCTGTCATTTCGAGCCACCTTCGGTAACTTTCCAGTCGG
>JBBSDD010000060.1:0-9956 GCA_038249755.1 Flavobacteriales bacterium
AACCGGAAAATAATCCAGAGCCTGAATCAGAGGCTGAACGCCAAAAGAGGGCAAACCAATGGGAACGCGAAGAACGACGAAAACTTGATGCCCAAAGGGAGAAAGAAAAAGAAAAGGAACCTGAAGTGAGCAACACGACAGGGGACGTTGTAATTCTTTCAATGGATGATTTTCAAAAAGAACTCGCTGAAAAATATCCAACGGGTATAACCGAAGAAGTTATCATTGACGGCAACAAAACCATCACCAAACGTGTGCGGGTAGCAGGAGGAAAAGGCGATGAATACAAACGTGTAGAGCACGGCTGGGGTGGCGTATTCTTTTTCAAGAATGGCGACGCCGTAACGGAAAGAGTCTGGAAACAGGAAACAGAAAAATAAATCTCAATTTTCAACCCGGGCACCGGCCCGGATGTTTACTGAAATGTGGTTTTCTTTGGGAGGTTTAGGGCAGGAATATTTCGCGCTGTAAACACAATATGGATTGTATGCGAGGTTGAAATTCACTTCTACAGAATCCACTCCAATTTCAAAGTTTTTCAGATCGAGGTATCGCCCTCCCATATACGTTTCTTCACCATTTGACAAGTCTGTGAACGGAGCGAATAAATAGTCTTTATAGGCTGGATCGCGCATCAATTCCAGATTTCGGTAGACCGGAAGTTTGATTTCGACAGAATCCAACACAAAATGCAAAATTCCCGCTTTTTGATATTTCGGACGCCGGTCTGTGGTGGTTTCGATTTCAAAGGGTTTTTGTCTCGACAAAATTTCCCACCGCGCTTTGACTAAATATTTCGGGTCGTATGCATATCTGGGGACAGTATCAAAGTCAGCCAAATCATCCGCGTGCAATGGACTCTGTTCCGGATTGCTGAATTCGGCATCTGTTTTTTGCCAAAAAGACTCGTAATCAACTAAACCATCCTGACTGCTACCTTCAAATCCAAATACCAGCAAAAATGCTGTGCCTATAACGCATCCTTTTCCATTCATAATGGTAAAAGTAAAGAATGTTCAACTATCAAGACAATCTGATGGTGGCGTGACATTGCTTTTTTTACCATATTGCACCTCTAATGGAACTGCACCGATCAATCAAGGATGCCGAAAATGCCCTGCGCGACTTTCTGGAATACAGTCTGGAACGCAGTCAGGGCGACCAGTGGCCTACCACTTGCGGCCTCCCCGAAGCCCAAATTGAAATATGGCGGGATCGCAAACTGCAAAATGAAGCCGACCAAATTCCAAATGGCGGAGAGGAAAGACTGATATTTTACGCTCCATTTGAAGACTTGTACGAATTGGTTTCTCAAAATTGGATAGGCGACTTACAGGCAGCTTTCACAGATCTTGATCGTTTGATCACTTTTATGAAAATCGTTGAGCAATACCGTCATCCCGACATTCAACGACGTGAACTTTTTGTCTATCAGCGTCACTTAATCATGGGAATCACCGGGGAGTTGCGGGCGAAAATAGTCGCTTACCGCAGCCTGATGGAAGTGGGGAAAGAGGGCTATCCCAGAATAGAGTACATCAAAGACAGTTTGGGAAACATTTGGGTGCCAGGCAAACCCCGCCGCGTGAAAACCAACCTCACCCTCTATCCCGGTATGCGCATTGAATACATCGTACAGGCCACTGATCCGGAAGAAATGCCGCTGGAGTTTAAAATTCACGGCGACAGATGGCAACCTGGAAACATCCTGTTTTTTGATGTCGCCGAAAAACATGTAAAAAAACAAACCCAGATCAATATCACCATCCGTAGCTCGCGAAAATTTCACGCCTATCCACTGGGTTATGATGACCGTGTGGTATTCGAATACCAAATCATTCCCCATCCAAAAGGAAAATAAAATTTTGATCAAAACCGTTCCTTTTTCCAGACTACCCATGCTTAATTCAAAAAAGCCTTTGACGAAAATATTCGAAAGTGAGAAGACAAAAACACCAACTTTATCGGTGTCCAGGGGATTCTATTCTTTGGGCGGCTTTGAGCAGAGCAATGAAGAGCGGACATGCCACAGGCTATCCGCTTTTTGTTTTTTACTTCCGTGGATGATCAAATTTGCGTACTTTTTCACCTTCAATCCACAAGGTATATGAAGTTTCTGCGTCAACCGTTTACAGCAAAAGCCAAAGATCGAATCGTCGTTAGTTTTGACAAGCCCACCCGTATTTTATTGCTCAATTCCAGCGAATTAAGCCGATACAAAAAAGGACAGACTTACCGCTATCGGGGCGGATCGGTCACCAAATCTCCAGTGGAATTTGAAGTGCCTTTCGACGGTTTGTGGTATGCCATTATAGAAAAAGGAACGTTTCGCGCACCTTTAAACGTGACTGGTTCCGCCAAATTACTCAAGGAGAAATATTCCACCCTCAATGGTCAGGAGCAAATGGAAACCCACGAAAAACTGAGCGAGGGTTACGATGATACGCTGGAATAATGCATTTTAAATCTGGAAAAGTATTACCGCTACATTTTCTCCTGTTTCTCACTGTGCATATACTCATCAGCTGTAGTGATGTTACTACTTCTGAAAAAGCACAGACAAATGACACGCTTTTGATTGCCCCAATTCTGGAAGAAACTGATTCTGTAACCCCTGGAGCGCCTGTTTTTCCGATGCTCAACAATGAAAACGCCGAAGCTTTTCTATTGGATTTTTTAGAGAAAAATCCCCAACGAAAACTGCTTTTGACCACCCGGTTGGGCAGTTTGAAAGTCCGCTTATTTGATGACACGCCATTGCATACTGCCAATTTTCTGATGCTCATTCAACGGGGGTATTTCGATGGTACCGAATTTACACGCGTCGTCAGGGATTTTGTGGTACAGGGTGGAAACAATGACAGTGAAACCGAAGAACTCAAAAGATTGGTCATTGGCAATTACCAGCTTCGTGAAGAAATCAGTTCAAAACACATCCACCGGAAAGGTGCCCTCGCCATGGCGAGACAATACGAAAACAATCCGGAAAAAGAATCTTCAGCATACGACTTTTATTTCGTGCACGGACGGACCTTCAATGAGCCTCAGCTGCTCGCCATCGAACGCGAGCACGAAATGAAAATAAGCCCGGCTCACCGGGAACTTTATTACAACACGGGTGGGGCACCGCATCTTGACGGTCAGCACACGGTTTTCGGAGAGATTTACGAAGGTCTGGATGTGCTTGACAAAATGGCCGCTGTGAAAACCGATGCCAGCAACTGGCCCGATGATCCCCTCATAATGGAAATTAGCATCATACATGAATAATCGTATTTTTCAACCATTCAGCGCACTTTTCCTAATCTGCGCATTTACTTTTTGCGCAAGCCCACCGCCAGCTGAAACGCATAAAATACAAATCGGAAAAAGCCTTTCAAATCTCACAGCAGCAGTATCCTGCGCCCATCCTGAGGCAGCCCGGATCGGAACAGATATTTTAGCTCAGGCAGGCCATGCGGTTGATGCGGCCATTGCCATGCAGTGGGCTTTAGCGGTATGTTATCCTGAAGCCGGAAATATCGGCGGCGGAGGATTTATGGTGGTGCGATTGAATGATGGATCTTCTCACAGCCTCGACTACCGCGAAAAGGCCCCAGACGCAGCCCTTGAGAATATGTTTCAGGATGCGCAGGGTTTCATTATTCCCGGCAAAAGCACAGATACCCATTTCGGATCCGGTATACCCGGCACGGTAAAAGGCCTTTATGAAGCCCATAAAAAATTTGGCAAATTACCGATGGCAGAGCTGTTGAAACCAGCCATTGTCCTTGCGGAAAACGGATTTGCTATAACAGCCATACAAGCCGAAAATCTGAACGAACACCAATCGGTCTTTCGTGAAAGAAACAAGTCTGAAAATGTATTCTCGGTGTCAAAAAACTGGACTTCAGGTGATCTGCTTATCCAACCCGAACTTGCTGAAACGCTAAAACGCATCCTCGAAAGTGGTGCAGATGGGTTTTACAAAGGGCTCACCGCCCAGCTCATCGTCGAAGAAATGGCCCATGCAGATGGACTGATCACAATGGAAGACCTCGCCGGGTACGAAGCCATTTGGCGTAAGCCAATCCTTCACCCTTTCGGGAAATATCAAATCATTTCTATGCCGCCGCCTTCGAGTGGTGGTATCGCTTTGGCCCAGTTGTTATCGCTGTATGAGCATTGTATCAATGACTCATTGGAGCACAACTCTGTTGATTATATTCATGCGGTGGTGGAGATGCAACGTCGGGTATATGCCGACCGCTCAGAGCATCTCGGAGATCCGGATTTTTATGAGGTCCCGGTTGAATTGCTCCTCGACAAAGACTACCTGTATCACCGAATGGATGATTTCAGATGGGATCAGGCTACAGCGAGCAGTGCCATTAAGCCAGGTGTGGTAAATGTGGCTGAAAGTATGGAAACCACGCACCTTTCCGTGGTAGACAGCGAAGGAAATGCGGTATCTGCGACCACCACCATCAACAACAGTTACGGAAGTAAAATAGTGGTGACCGGAGCCGGCTTTTTACTCAACAACGAGATGGACGATTTCAGTTCAAAACCCGGTGAACCCAATATGTTTGGGCTCATCGGCGGAGGCGCCAACGCGATTGCTCCGCGGAAACGCATGCTGAGTTCGATGACACCAACGATCGTTGAAAAAGACGGAAAATTATTTTTGGTAGCTGGTTCACCTGGCGGCTCCACCATCATTACATCTGTGTTTCAAACGGTCATGAATACCACTGTTTTTGGCATGAACCTCGAAGATGCGGTCGCAGCGCCAAAATTTCACAGCCAATGGCTGCCTGATACGATTTTCTTTGAAGAAGGTCGATTTCAGGACACTTTAATCAACAAACTCAATCAACGGAATCACCAAACAGTTGCTATCCCTTCGCTTGGAAGGGTGGACGCCATTCTCGTTTCCCCCGATGGGATGTTGCAGGCCGTGGGCGATCCGCGATCAGATGATACAGCAGGAGGATATTAAAAAATGAATCCCATACTCGAAAAGTACAATGAAGTAAATGCCTTTGGAAAACTCCTTGGCATGCAGATGAAACTGATCGCACCCGGAGAGGTGGAATACCGGATGCGGATCAAACACGAACACCTCTCAAACCCGATCGCCGCGCATGGAGGCGCCGTGGCGGCCATGATGGATGCCGTGCTGGGCGTGGCGGCGCTCTCTCTGAGTGTGGAAGACCGCATGCTCGTCAGTACGGTTGAATTTAAAATAAACTACTACGCTCCGGTGAAAGCTGGCGATATGCTCAGGGGAATAGGCAAAGTTGTTTTTGCCGGCAACCGTCTGATTAGTTCGGAAGGTTCGATATATTGCGAGAATAAAAAAATGGTTTTGGTGTGCAAAGGGCTCGGGACTTTCAATACCTACCCTGTGGAAAAACATGCGCTTTTCAGCGTGGAAAGCTGACCTTATTTTTCTCCTTCTTCTGCTTTGAGAGGAGGTACTTTCATAAATTCGGGCGATTGCCGGATAGCCCGCATCACCTGCTCCAGAATGGCCTCGGGCGTGTCGTCGTAATTGATTTCCAACGGCTCATAAAATTTCATGAGCAATCTTGAATCCCGCATTTTAATCCTGAGACCCTTTTTATCAAATGCCCTTCGAAATCCGTCAATGTTGACAGGCACAACGACGGGGCGATGTTGTTTGATCAGGTGGGCTGTACCTTTACGTCCTTTTTCGAATGGTTTGGTGGTGCCTTGCGGAAAAGTAACCAGCCACCCGGTTGTTAAAGCTTTTCCTATATTTTCCACATCAGCCAAATCCACATCCCGCTGTATATTTTTTCCCGCTTCGCGCCAGGTCCGCTGCACTGTGATTGCGCCGCCATAGGCAAAGAGTTTGGGAATAAAGCCGCTCTGCATGGTTTCGCGGGCAGCTACGTAATAAACATTCAATTTCGGAGCAAGCAGGTAAATGGGATTCCGCAGTCCGCGTTTGATTTTCCATTTCGCTGCGCTGAAGGCGTGGTACATGAGCGCCACATCGGCAAAATAGGTTTGATGGTTACTCACAAACAGAACCCCTTCCTGCGGGAGTTCCTGCAGGACATCCATCCCGGCAACAACCGATTTATTGGTCCAAACGAATCGCGGCCAGGTGAAGAGTCCCAGAAGGGAAATCAACACATGTTTGACAAAAATCCACTGCCCGAAAACGTTTTTCAACTTCTTACTTTTAAAAATAGTGGGTAAATGTAATCCAAAATCTTTCCGTCGGTTCTATTGCGGATCGACATTGATGAGGAGTCTCACCGACCGGAATTCCTTCTCTGCAAAAAACCGCTCGCCGAGCGTGATCAACCTCTCCTTGATCGCAGCCAGATTCTGGTTCGGATTAAGTTTAATCATGATGTGTTTGTTGAAACGGTTTTTCACCCTTGCCACGGGCGGATATTCCGGACCGAGTAAATGTGCGACGGGCAAAAATTTCAGCAATTCACTGTGGAATCGGGCGCTGGAATAATCCACCATTTCCATATCACTGTGGCGAAAGGTCAACAAAATCAACCTGGCGAAAGGTGGATAACCAAACTTTCTGCGGTCTTTCATCTCCGCTTCGTACACACCTTCGTAATTGCCGGCGATCACTTGTTGGATCACCCACTGCCCGGGGTCGTGGGTTTGTATGAGCACTTCACCCCGCTTTTTCCGCCGTCCCGCGCGGCCGGCCACCTGGGTCATGAGCTGGAAACCGCGCTCTGTAGACCGAAACTCCGGAAATTTCAGCAGCAGGTCGGCATTGAGAATGCCCACCAGACTCACCTTCCCGAAATCCAATCCCTTGGTAACCATTTGGGTGCCGATCAGGATGTCGATATTTCCATCCTGAAAATCACTGAGTATATGGTGGTACGCATGTTTGCTCCGCGCGCTGTCCAGATCGAGCCGACCTATTTTGGCATCCGGAAAAAAAATGGGCAATTCCTCTTCAATGCGTTCTGTACCAACCCCGGCGAGCTTGAGTTTGTGGCTTCCACATGCCGGACATTCGTGGGGTTTGTTGTACCGGCTTCCGCAGTAGTGACAGATCAACCTGTCCTGCGATTTGTGATAGGTCGTGGTCACATCGCATTTCACACATTCCGGCGACCAGCCGCACATCTGACATACGAGCACCGGTGCATATCCGCGGCGGTTTTGAAAAAGAATGACCTGTTCTTTTCGCGCAAGCCGCTCTTTGATGGCCTCGAGCAGCACTTCCGTAAAATATCCCGAAGCCGCTGTTTTCGATCTGAGGGAAACGGCTTTAATTTCAGGCAGTTCCATTCCTCCGAAACGTTCGGTGACAGAGACATATCCGTACTTTCCGCAGCGCGAATTGTACATCGACTCGAATGAAGGTGTAGCTGAACCGAGCAAAGTTTTTGCGTGGTGGATTCCAGCCAGAACGACGGCGGCATCCCGCGCGTGATAGCGCGGCGCGGGATCGTGTTGTTTGAAGGAAGTTTCGTGTTCTTCATCGACAATCACAAGTCCAAGGTTTGAAAATGGCAGGAAGATGGCACTCCGGGCGCCCAACACGACCTTTGCGCGTTTATCGTCATTTTTCAGAACCATATTCCAGATTTCGACCCTTTCATTTTGGTTGAACCGGGAATGATATACCGCAACCAGATCGCCAAAATAACTGCGCAGGCGCTGAATCATCTGGGTAGTTAATGCTATTTCCGGAAGGATGTAAAGCACCTGTTTTCCCAAATCCAATTGTTGCTGAATGAGCTTCGTATAGATTTCCGTTTTCCCGGAAGAGGTGACTCCGTGCAAGAGCGTGACATTTCTCGTTTTAAAGGATTCTTCGATCTGATCAAAAGCAATTTGTTGTATTTCGCTCAACTTCACCTCCCGCAACTCGCCCGGCCCCAATTCCGGCAGACGCCCCACCTCGCGCTCATAAATTTCAAAAACGCCTTTTCGGGCCAGCTCAGCGACAATAGTGCTACTGGAGCCAGCTTGTTTGGTGAGCACGGATCGTTTTACTTCCTGCCGCACCTGGCCATAAAAATCACTGAGCTGTACAAACATCATCAACGTCTCCTCCTGTTTGGCAGCGCGGGAGAGCAGCTTGAAAGCACTTTGTAGACCGGCTTCGTCAGCGCATCCTTCTGTAAGCCTCACATAAGTTTCTATTTTGGGTTTGTATCGCTCCTTCAGGTCTTCCATCACCAGAATAGCGCCGCCTTCCAGCAATTTTTTCAGAACAGGTTGAACGGTTTTAATCTTCAAAATAGCCGCCACATCATCGGCATTCACAACTTCGCGGGCAGCCATGGCCTGGAGCAGGTAGCTTTCCCTGTCGGAAAAAATAGTCAGGTCGCCGTCAAATGCCGGATTGAGAATAAAACTGCTTTCGCTGCTCAGACGAAGACCAATCGGGAGGGCGGCGAGCAGGATCTCACCACGATAACAGAGGTAGTATTCGGCCATCCAGGTCCAGAAAGCGAGCTGTTGGGTATTGACTACGGGATACTCGTCGAGGGGGGCATCAATATATTTTGCGCTGTAATCTTTGGGGGGATTTTCATGGATCTCAAGCACAATTCCGGTCAGCAATTTTTGTTTGCCGAAAGGCACCACCACGCGCATGCCGACACGGATAAATCCTTCCATGTTTTGTGGCAACCTGTACGTAAAAGCTTTGGGGACCGAGAGCGGCAAAAGCACATCGGTAAAAAAGGTCTTCAAATCAGGAAAAAATCTGGGCGTAAAGGTGTGACAATTGGATGCGGTTTGATCAGTTGGCAAAGGTAGGGACATTTACCAACAACGGGGCGTGACAAGTTTTTCTTTTGGGCTCTGTGACGCAAAACATGAGTGGTTAATTTGCATCCAAATACTTGTAGCGGTATGAGTTTACATTGGGTCGATTGGGCCATCATTGCGCTTTTCCTGATTTTCAGCCTGCTCATCGGGCTCTATTTCAGAAAGCGCGCATCAAAAAGCCTGCTGAGCTTTTTTCTGGGCGACCGGAATATGCCTTGGCTCATCGCCGGAATCTCGATGGTCGCGACCACGTTTGCAGCCGACACACCTTTGGCTGTCACCGAATTGGTCGGGAAAAATGGCATTTCGGGCAATTGGCTCTGGTGGAGCTTTCTGGCTGGCGGAATGCTCACCACTTTCTTTTTTGCCAAACTCTGGCGCCGGGCTGGCGTGCTCACTGAAATAGAACTGATCGAATTGCGGTATGGCGGAAAACCCGCCGCCGTATTGCGTGGATTTAAGGCCGTATATCTCGGATTGGCGATGAATGTGCTGATCATCGGCTGGGTCAATCTCGCGATGATCACAATAATTCAGGAGTTTTTTGGACTGGACATCACCACCACGTATATGATATTGGCAGGCACCATGCTCCTGGGCGCGGTGTACACTTCACTCTCGGGCATATGGGGTGTGGCTGTCACTGACGTGGTGCAGTTTTGCCTGGCGATGGTCGGCACCATTGTGCTTGCCTTTGTGGTGTTGAGTGTTCCTGAAGTAGGAGGAATCGCCGGTTTACAGGAAAAATTACCAGCTTCCACTTTTCATTTTTTCCCCGACTTTGGCACCGATGGAAATGGCGGACAGACCCTGGCCATCAGTGTCGGGGCATTTTTCGCCTATCTCGGCATTCAGTGGTGGGGAAGCTGGTATCCCGGACAGGAACCCGGCGGCGGAGGATATGTAGCGCAACGCATGATGAGCACGAAAACAGAAAAAGGAGCAGTTTACGCCACGCTGTTGTTTCAGATCGCCCATTATTGTCTTCGCCCGTGGCCGTGGATTCTGGTGGCCCTCGCCTGTCTGGTGCTTTATCCGGAACTAAAAGGCGGGGACTTGCGTGTGGGTTATGTTTGGGCGATGCGCGACTATTTGCCGACAGGCCTGAAAGGAATTCTGCTGGCCTCATTTCTGGGTGCTTACCTGAGTACGATATCCACCCAGCTCAACTGGGG
>JBBSDD010000061.1:0-9890 GCA_038249755.1 Flavobacteriales bacterium
AAAAGAAATCAAATCAAAACACTAAATTTAAACTGACACTAGACAAGAATGTGACAACCAAAATCAGGCATACTCATCAAATCTAGCATTAATTATCAATTCTCCATTCCCAATTCATCCATTCTCAATTCACTTCCCCCAACCTCCCCAAAAGCACCACATCCCCCTCCCATTCCCTCCGCGCAACCACATACGAATCTTGCGTTTTTGTGATGCGAAGGGTGTGTGGTGATCCCTTTCGAATTGTTTCTGTTTTCAGATCTACTGTTACTTTCCGAATGGCCTCTGACATAGCTGTGCGCTCATTTAGTTTGCGGCAAAAATCGAAGCGCATGTCGTCGGGCGATTCCATAAATGGTTTTAATATCTCCCATTGCTCCCCGTAGCTTTTGGTCTCTGGAAGCGGCCGTCGCCAATCTGTCGGTGGTTCAGGTTTGTTGTGCACCAGTTCTTTCATAAATGCGGAACAGGTCGCTATCAGCAATTCGACGAAGCCCGACCTCAATTTCGTGGCCAATACCTGCGGAACGAGCACGTCCCTTGCATAAGTCTTGCGCATGCCGGTAGTGAGCGATTCGGCCGCAGCTTTTGCGGGAAATTCATCCGGAAAATGATGCGCTATCCAAAATAATTCCTTCAGTGCAGGGACAGCTATACCGTGCTTCCCTTCAGCCGTGATTGCTTGAAGATAGCCGGGAAGTTGGTGCATTTGCTCCAATGCCGTGGGCTTCAGATGCGCGCTGTCCACAGCAACTTTAATGATGTCGATGATTTTTTCCAATACTGGTTTTGTCATGTTTTCGGTGGCGGACTTCAGGATCTTTTTGCTTTCTCTAACCTGTAAATTGCTGAGGAGTTTTGTCCAATGATCTGCGTCGATCAGCGTGAAAAAGTATTGTAACCGTTCAGCGTTTAGCTTCAGCAAAAAGGGCATGGTTTTCTGTTGAATGAGCCAGTTTGCAACCACATTAAAATTGGCCGTGCCGGAAGGTTTTATGCGCTGGGTTAATCCGGCCGAGAGGATTTGCTCCACCGCGGCTATTTCCTCATCCGAGACTTGCTCAGCCTGTGTAAAATGTGCAATCCATTGCTGCTGGGTTTCGGTATTTTGCGAAAGCAACATTTCGGCATGCTGTTCCGGCGACCAGATCATTACCGCTCCGTAATGATACCAGTACATGAGTTCAGGGCCGTAATTGCCCATGTATCCGCTGTTTTCTTTCATTACGGGCTCACCTTCCCCGAGCGCAAAGGAAGTGATAATGTCATCCTCTTCGAGATGAATCTCGTCAAAACCCGGTAACCCATCATTTGCCCAATGCGCAATACTCAGGTTTTCGTCATACACCTCTTCCATTTCCATATCGTCGGCTTCAGGCGTATTATAATAATCGTAACTGCCCGATTTCGGAAGCCCATTCTGGTATGAAGTTACCAGGCACAATTTGGCGTAATACCCGTTCAATCTTACCACCTGCAAGAGCACTTCAGCCTTTCCGCGGTCATTGAGTTTCAGCATATCCTGCGAGAAGTTTTCGGGCGTGTATTGATGTCCAAGCAAAGTGACAAATGGACTCCTGTGATGTTCTTCTGCTTCCGCAAATTCCCGCGCCAGTTTTTGCGCATGGTTTTGCAAAGATTGCAATGCGATGGGCTCATCGGCTTTTTTTTGAATGAGGTTGTACACAAGGCATACGCGATGGCCCGATGTGACAGGTTTCACTTCGTGGTCGCAGTCGACGTAAAAAGCTGCACAACCAATGGCGTGGTTTGAAGTCGCTTCCGCAAAATGAGCTGTTTCAGTGACACCATCAAAGCTGATGACCAGTTCTCCGCCGCTATGTTTTGACGGCAGGCCGATGATAAGCGTGCCGAACATGCCCTTTTCCTTTTCTGAATCTTTGTGCGGTAGAAAAAAATCACCATTTTCGTAAATGAGCAATTTGTAAAGATGTGCTGCTACAGTATAGTCTTCCAAGCCCAGGTCGGATTTGACATTGCGGATCAACTTATGTAAAAATTTCTGCCAGGCGGGGTTATTAAAATGCAGGCGATCCGCGTCAATTTCCCATGCGCTTCGTACAGTGGCATCCAGGATAGTCTCACGTCCTTTGCCGAAAGGCGCTTTGTGGGCCACTTCAATGAGCGCTTCCGCCTGCAGGCGATTTACCGGAAAAGCAACTTCACCTACACCATCTATTTCGAGGCCCGGAAACAGAAAATCGGCGGTCTGAATGCTTGCAAATTTTCCACTGCCCTTGAGCTCCTGCAGGAAATGAAGAATATTTTTCTTTAGATTTTGCATGGGCTAAAATTAGCTCACACTGTGCTTTCGCGCAATATGAATGTGAACTGTTATTTCGCGTAATGCAGACTAAAATGATTCTGGTGGAACCGCACCGATTCATGAGCACTTCAAGAAGAAACACAAAAAAGCAACTTATTGTGCAATCTGAACCTGCACCACCCAATCATCTTTGATAATCTCAGCGAGGTTCCATGTAGGCAACACATACATATTGAAAAGAGTTCCCTCCGTTTTCGCATGCAGCACACCCCGGGTGGTACCCACACTCAATACGGCCATGTGCGTAGCCACATTTTTAGGCAAGGTGAAAACACCTTCTTGCACATTCATCCACTTTTTCCAAATATTCCCGGGAATGCTAAATATGCATTGCACTTCGATGAGTAGGAAGGGATTGTCTTGCAGGAACTCATAGTGAGGAGCGACAGCCACTTGTTGGGTGTCCGTGTCAATGCTAAAGTTCAATTTTTGAGAAATATCTACAACTTTATCCGAATTGAAAGCTTTCGGAAGTATGGCAAATTGCAGGGTTTGGATTTTCCGTAAACGGAAAGGCACGGAAGGAGCATCTTTGGTCTTTGGGTTGGTCATCATGCGACTCTTAAATAGTTCTCTGCTTTTGGCGTCCATTTTGGTGCTTTGATCAGTTCACCGTCTGCACGCAATCGTTGCGGGGCGCCAACAAAAACTTTTGAAAGTGCTGTTTGAAATTCCACATTTGGAATTTCATCCATCTCCATATGCTTCACCTCATTCCCGATGGAAAATGCAGTTTTAACGAGCTCTGTTTCCAGAATCCTTTCAAGAGCTGAAATCGTTTGGAGTGTGAAATTCTCCTTGCCTTTCAATATCTTACTCACCTGTTGCGGTGACACGTCCATGGCTTCCGCCAATTGTTTTTGATTCCAACCTTTGGCTTTTATCGCCAAAAGTACGTGCAGCGATATCTCAAAAGATTTTCGCAGCCAATCGCGGTTATCTTTGCGCCATTGGGATGCATCCAAAGCTTGTTTGGAAGCGGGTTTAGCAAGTGCTTTGAGTTTTTTATCTAAATTTTTTACTGCCATGGTTCATGTGTTTAGAATTCGAGCATTTCAAAATCATACGGATCATAAAGGCCTTGATCTTTCAGGTAGTCAATAACCCTTTCTATTTTCGAAAGTTCGTTTAGTGTATGTGGTCTTTCCTTCATTTCCAAAGTAAGTTTTATTGCACCGCCGGTGATAACAAAACAATTCGATCCAATCCGCACGGCGTAAAACCGCAACCATTTCCACTTTGCCTTTGTTCTTTGGAGCTCAACGTCAGTGGATGTCTCATTGTTGTTTAATGGCTTAAAAAGCATTTGCAGCGACTGTCCTATATCTTCGTATCCCTCTTGACAGGCATTTTGGATAGCAGTTTCCATTTCCCCGGCCAAATCATAAGTTTCCATTGCCGCGGTCCCGGGATCAATTCCGTACCAGGTTAAATCAGCTTCATTTTCAGAAAAGAATGTATAAAGATGCTCGGGATCATTCCATATGGCCAGCAGCCGGTGGTATTCATCTTGCGCTTCATTGTCATAATGAATGGCGTATAAGGTCGGTTTAGGAAGATCAAAGATACGTACTAATTCCATAGAATCAACTTATAGGTTGATTTTAACCTCTTATTAGAAAGTTCTTCCATACGACCATATATGCGTAGCAGCTGCAACATGTATTAATCAACCATATGCCAATCATGAAGCCCTTAATTTCCATCGAAAAAGAAACAGCTTCTCACATATTCCACAGACAGTCCGAAGTCCTATGAACCATATTTCGCATTTAAACATAAGCATATTTTACTGATGCACAAGAATAGTACTGTATACAATGCAAATTCCATCAACAAGTTGTTCTGGTCCATTTCATCATAAGCCAAATTGTTACGCTGGCTTAGTCCCTGACAAATCACCCCAATCATAAACATCATCCTGAGTGTTTAAAACTTGGTATTTACAGAAAGGATATGACCTATTGATTTATAGAAACTTACGTAATATTGAGAAAGTCTGTCATTGGTAGTCCGCCAAGAATTAAAGGCCCAACACAAACCAATACGCGGATTTAGGGACCCGTCGATTGCGAAGCACAATGGACCTTATCACTTAAATCCTCCCGCCATTTCCCCCATCTTTACCCCCCATGAAAACCGCAACCCACGGCACCCCCTCCCTTCTTCAAAATCCCTACACCCGCTTTTACATCCACTATTTGGATCTCAACCGCTTAGAGGAACTGCTCGATGAAGATGGGATATCGCACTTCGCCATGGAAATGCGAACATCTAATTTCACCTGGATCATTCACATCCCCGATACCCACCGCCCTGCCTTTGATGAATTGGTGGTCAAACATCAATTCAACTTATCCGCGAAGCATCAGTCTTTTTGGTATCAGGACAGACAATGGGATGCCATGTGGCAAGGCAGCAGGAGCAGGACGGCAGGAACAGCACTCCTGGTCGTAATTGTGGTGATGCTGAGCCTGGTTATTGCAGCGTATTTGTTTGACTGAAGTAGCTGCCAATAGACCGCTGTTTCGGGTGCAGAAATGAAGAAAATAAAAGAGGGGGTCTGATCTCCCCTTTCATCACGCCTTTAAAAGTTGTCAAACCAATCTTTTTGCCATACCAAATCTGGCATTAATTAGAGTCTGTCAGTACACTCAAGTGGCTGAGCCAGAAAGTTCGATAACGACGCGCACGCAGTTCTAAAAAATAAGGAGTCCCGCCGCGGCGGGATGACTGTTTTTAGAACAAGTGGAAGGAAGTGAGCGGACTTTAAGGACAGACACTCATTATCAATTCTCAATTCCCAATTCATCCCTTCACAACCGAGCGCCATTGGCGCGAGCTCACGACCGGCCTGTGCGTCTGCCTTCGTGCGTAGGGAGTAATTATCCAATGTCATTTATCGCCTATCTCTTCCTGATATACCGAACGCTGTCCTCCTGGAATGCGACCATGCCGGCTGACTTTGCAACCCACATATCTGTCACCCCCTGTTCAGCAGGAACAATGACATGGAGCACGTCCTGATACAAACTATCGCCAAGGGTCAAGGTATCGAGGTATTCATAATCAATGTAATCGTTAAATGGAACGCTGTCTGCATCTATTCCTACAATATTTCCAGACGCCGAAATATCAAATTCCAATTCCATATGGTCAATTTCATACGAAATGGGTTGGGTATAATAATCATCGTCCTGATCATACGCTATAATTGACTGGAACCTGTTGGACTCATCGCCATAGGTGGAAACCAGGCGCCTTGTGCAGTCACAATCATCCATGCACTTAATGGTCTCAAATTCCGATATTCGATAATTAATCTCGGCAAGCGTTTTAGAGAGACTGTCAGATTCAAACGTGTATTCTTGTAGTCGTTCAGGAAATAAATGCCACTTGACAATATCCCGGGTTAGGTCGAATGCCTCGCAATCACGTTCGCAAGAGGTCAACATGAGCAAAAATGTAATCAAAACGACAGTTTGTTTCATAATTCATTGCGTTTTTAATGCGTTTATTTAAACATAACGAATCTGGAGATACGCCAATTTCCGTGGTGGAATTCGTTTTTACAACAGTACCTCCGCAATGTTCAACTTCCGCGTCACCAAATTAAATAAATTTCTCACAGGTCCCCGCTTTAGTTGCCTTTGTATAAAAAATCGCTCATTTTATCGATACCGTTAAATTGATTAATTCTGTGGTGCCAAACTTGTGTATGCATGAAATTTTGTATACCACAGGGCCCGTACACTGGAAGTAACCAGGAGAACTTTTGCCCGTAAACGCCATATTAAATCTGAATCTAAATGCGCATTCCCACCACCCTGAAGTTCATACCTGCAACGGTTATACTCCTCTGTCTTTTCACGCCAACCTCTCTTCCTGCGCAAAAAAGCAATTCAGGGGACTACCTCATCCTCCATCAGGGAGACACCTTATATGGCAAAGTGGAATACATAAACGAAAGCAGCACAATAAGAGATTTTCACAAGAAAATACAAATCACGGACGCTTCCGGCAAACGCAAAAAGTACAAGCGGGAAGCGGTCGCAGCCTTTCGCGTGGACAATACCGATTACGAAAGCTTTTGGTTAAAACCCACGTCACAAAAGATATTTTCGCTCAATGTAAGGTACGACCTCGAGGTCAAAAAGGGTGACCTGTATTTTTTAAAAGTGCGTAAGAGGGGAAATCTGAGCCATTACGAATTGGAATGGTTTGAGCAGGGAGAATCCTTTCTAATGTCGATGGACCTCCTAAAAAAAGAAGAAGACGATTACCTCCTGAGAGCAACCCAGGGATTGCTCGGTATAAAAAGAAAAGCACTGCGCGACTATTTTTCAGAATGTCCGGATCTGCAAATGCAAATCGATCAAAAACAACAGAATGATATTGGGTCGATAGTCGAATTTTATAACAATAATTGTCCGGACTAAACATCAAAATCGGGGGAACTTCTCTGGGTTAAATTAGAAAATATCAACGCCTTGGCAGTGACCTCCCAGTGATTCTTTGTACCCGAACGCAGGGAGGCAATTGCCCTTGCTCAACCGAGCGCAAATCCCAAACTCCCAACTCCGAACTCCGAACAATAAGGCCCAATTTTCCATTCTCGATTAATAATTCAACAATTGACAGTGCCTAAAAAAAGTTGTCGCATTTTGTTGGTGTTTAAGACCAATTCAAGATGAAAAAAAAGACACTTTCGTGAAAATCTCCGCCCCTTGATGGGGACGGAGATTTTTTTTATATCGGCAGTGCATTTGGATGTTGTTCAAGTATGGCACAGCAGCATTAAAGAAACCATACCAGATGGCCCAAAATTCAAGCACGATAAATTTATCGCCCAGGTTTTTGTCGATAGGTTCATTTTTGAGCCAATGGCTGACATGAACGGTGGGGGCCGCCTCGCCAAAGGCGATGTTGGATTGCGCATGGCATTGTACGGTATAAAATATGGCGGCTGCGAGAAGGAAATTTTTCACAGGTTGTTTTATTAAATTTTCAATTCGTACAACGGAATAGCAGTCATGATTCATTGGACCATGGGTGCTGCCCAATCTGAATTCCTGACAAAGATGGTGTACTGTGCGTATGGCTTGCCCTTGTCATTCATTTCAAAGAGCTCAGTGACGGGCAGCAACTGGAAGGAAAAGCTCAACCTGTTCGAACCGTCATAGGGGCTGTCGTCGGCATTCATTTTGACCAGCGATTTGTGGTATTCCGGCGTCATACGTTTGAAATCTTTGATGCCGTAGATGTACACGAAGAGCATGTTATCGGCCCCAACTGCCATGCGTGTGTACTTGCCCTCGTCTTGCATAAATGCAGGCAGTGCGTTGCTGGGCATGGCCATATAACTCTCGTTGAGTAAGAAGTTTGCCGAGAGGATTTTGCCTTCAAGGCCGAGGTCTGATTGGCGGAGTTTGGAGGCCAGCGGGTCCTGGCCATTCACGCGGTATTGGAAGATGTGGTAAAGCCCGAAAAAGCCGTAGACCTTGGATTGCGCCAGGCCATGATACTTATAGAGGTGCTGGAAATTGTCAAACATCACCTCCTCGCGGTTCACCTCGTTTTTGAGCGCTTCCATGTTCCTTTTTACATTGTGGAGCAATAACAAGGTATCAGCGGACTGTGCGTATCGTTCAGCGGCAAGGTCTATTTGCTGAAAAAGGCTGTCGGAATCCACGTTTTGACCCACTGCGATGGGTTCAGTAAAAAGCTTGTTGAGGTAATGGATGGTCAAGCCCAAATCCTGAATACGGTCCACACCCAAAAAAGTGAACCTCTCGCCCTCAGGTAGGCTTTGGTAGAATTGGTGAAAGGCCACATATTTATCGTAATAATCCTGGTTGTTGCGCCCCTGCACCACGGCCCAGAGTTTAAGCACATCGCTGAGTATGGCCTCATCGCCCCACCGCATGTAGGTGTTGAGCAGGGTGGATTGCACGTAGTCCATCTCGATGAAATAATGGCGCACCTGGTGCTGGCTGTGCAGGTATTTGAAAAAGTCGACATCAAAATCGCAAGGGACTTTGTAGCCGTGAATTTCCCCGACGAGGATCACCTTATTTTCGGCGATGTCCTCGGCCATGATTTCGTAAGAGAAGTTTTCATCGACTGCCACCGTTTCGGCGTGGGCGCTGAGGTATTCCACATACTTGCCGCCTGTGGCATATTCCCATAGGTGAAATCCACCGTAAGCGAGCAATGCCAGCAACAGAAGTCCGCCTGTTGCCCTTAAAATCCATTTAAAAGATGTTTTCATGTTTTTTAATTTTTGATATTGTCAGAATATGCAAGCGCTCATTTTCAAGCTTTTTATGCTGTTTTGTGCAGTACAAGTTTGATTTTTTATTTTCATAAAACCGTGCTCTCGCGAAACCAAAATTGCATTTATTAGCGCTATTTTAAAAATCAAAATGACCGAAACTACCGATTTGACTCCCGAGCCTACCGTATCGAGCTTTTAACGAGCACGTCGCAAATCTTAAATCCGAAATCGCCAATCTCAAATCCCCGAATCCCCGAATCATCAAATCATCTCATCCTCAAATCAACCAATCAACACAGCTGCTTGAAGCTCTTCATTTTCTTCACCGGCGGCGCAGCCTCCCGTGCACAATCCTCACCTTTAGTTTTTCTTCACCCCTTCATTTTCTCATGTTAAAAAACCGTGCTGCCTGACCGCCGGCACGCGGGCGCAGCAGCGACATACCCCCTCCAAAGCTGCCTGCAGCTCTTCATTTTCTTCACAGGCTGCCTGACCGCCGGCAGGCGGGCGAAGCTGCGACCCAACCATCATATTAAAAAACCGTTGCTGCCTGCACGCAAGCAGGAGGGCGAAGCAGCGACCCACCCCTCAACTCCACTCGGCAACTGTAATGTTCCAGCAACCACAAATCCCAAATCCCAAATCGCACATCGTAAATTCCCCTCTCAACGGTAAATAAAATCCTTTCCCATTCCAGAAAGCACGCTCCCCTAACCCAAAAAGAATCAAACTATATTTTCGTGCTTCAATTCTACCGCAATCGTGCCGCTGTGCTACCATTGTCTTACCGCTTTTTTTACCGCTTTTTTACCGTTTTTTTTTCTCCAAAATAAAATAAATATTTCTTAATATAGTTATATGAATATCTGTCAGCCAGCACCTAACAAGTATTCAATAACCACCTAAAAAGAATAACCATGGCTATTCAAACAGGAATCATCCAATTCACAGGAAAACTCGGACACCTCTTAAGCCGAAAAGTCAATGGAAAACACATCATCCAGAAACCCGGCAGATTCACCACCGCCGCAGACACCAGGAAATAAAATAAAAACAATCATCTTAAGATTGAAAAGGAAAAGACCCAGGGAATTTCCGAAGCACAAGTGGATGGGGTATCCAGCAAAGGTTCAAGATTCAGAAAATCTGTATTTGAATGCTGAACTCAGCAAATCGCGGGCGATATCCGACTGCCGCGAAAGGCGAACACGAAGGAATGATGCGAAAACGAATGAATAAAGCAGATTGACCGCAATAAATAATCAT
>JBBSDD010000062.1:0-9871 GCA_038249755.1 Flavobacteriales bacterium
AAACCCGCCTGAACACCCACCAATCGGTCATACTGGTCGATTTGACCAAGAGTCAAAACAGACTTGTTGATAAACCGACCCCCATGTTCAATTTAAATGGATAAACGCTCACCAACCAACCCGATATCCGAACAGGTTATTTACAGCATCATTCTGGCTGAATCGATTCTTAAACTCATGGCAGATGTGGTGGTAAATTGCTTTCTTCGCACCATGATCCGATTTTTCATTTTATCAATTCTTTTATTTCTGGTTTCCTGTCAGGGAGAGACGACAACTTTGCGCAATATTGAAAATCGATCATATAAAGACCTGAAAATGCTGATATACCGTTTTGGCGTCGCTTCAGGAGATACGCTTCACTTAGACGCCGGACGAACCAAACGTTTCAGCCTCACCACCTCAGATACCGCCCAGGAAGAAGCGCCGGATTGCGCTCAACGGATTGATTCGGCATACACCGAAGTAGTCGGAGGTGGGACACTGACAAAAAAAATCCAGTTTGACTCCAACTGGACCTCTGAAACCGAAGCTTCGGATGGGTTGCCTCAGGATTATAGCCACACCTGCACTTTCGTGATACGCAATTCAGATATTGCAGATTAAATCTCAGGGATTGGAAATATCGGGATTGGCGATTTTCACCCGACGAAGATCCAGAACATTCATGGGATTGTGATCCAAACCTGATACATTTCGGTCTACAAACCGCATCACCACATCGTAATAAAGTGGTACCACCGGAGCCAAAGACATGGCCAGACTGTCCATTTGCCGGTAGAGTTCTTTTCGGATATCCGGATCTGTTACAGATAAGGACTTCACATACATCTCATCAAATGCTACACTTCTGAAACGCGTATAATTTGGCCCCTTTGGTGTTTCATTGCCACTGTAAAACAGGGCCATAAAATTTTCGTCATCCGGATAATCGGCCAGCCATGACTTGCGAAAGAATTCCAGTTCTCCACGTGCAGAGCGCTCTCCATGCACAGAAGCCGGAAGTACATCCACCTTGACAGGAATACCAAATTCGCCCAACTGATGTTGCACGTATTCGCCCAAATCCACATAATCGCTCGTGGTACTCAAAACCAAAACCGGCAGACCTTTTCCACCGGGAAAACCCGCTTTTTCCAACAGGGAAAGAACGCTATCGGGCTGATATGAATATCCGGCTCCGGGGTTAAAACCTGGCATTCCTTTCGGAATAAATCCGCCTGTGGCCGGTGTGTAAACGTTGTTTCGCAGGTACCGCACCATGGATACGCGGTCAATGGCATAATTCACTGCTTTGCGCAAATCTGCATTCAACCAGGGAGAATTGATCTCTCCCCCAATCATAAAACCCAGATAATCCGTTTTCAGAAATGGGTGTTTCTGAAGGACAAATCGGTCCGTGTACATGGCGTTTAACTCACCATCGGCCGTAAGTAATTCGTCTTTGTAACTGGTATGCAAACCAGACATGAAATCAAAATTCCCTTTGAGCAAATCCAGATAAGCAGCGCTTTTATCGGGAATAAACGACACTGAAACCGCATCCAGATAAGGCAGTTTAATGCCTTCCTCATCCCGCTCGTAATAATTCGGATTCTTCAGCATTACGAGCCTTGTGTTTTCAATCCAGAAATGAAAAACAAATGGACCCGTTCCAACCGGATGACTGCGAAATTCTTCTCCGTAAAAATCAGTGGCTTCCTTCGGGATCACGGAACAGTATTCCATACCCAACAAGCTGAGAAATGGCGGAAAGGGTTTGCTCAGCTTGATATCGAGCACGGAATCATTGATGGCCACGAAAGGATTTTCGGATCGAACAGAAGAGAAAACCCAGGAACCCGGACTGGATTGTTGTGGATTTTGAATCCTGGCGAAACTGAAAACAAAATCCGAAGCTTTTACCTTTCTCCCCTTCCCTTCCGGGAAAATTTCACTGTCGTGAAAAAACACATCATTGCGCAAATAAAAACGGTAGGATGTGCCCGTCGAATCAATTTCCCATCTGCGGGCGATAGAAGGAAGAACGCGAAGAGAATCGTCAATTTCAACCAGACCGTTGAACAACATATTACAAGCCCAAATATTCTCCAGGTTTCGGCTGTATGCAGGATCAAGCGAACTTATACCAGCCGATTCGTTGTACCGAAAAATCATTGTATCCGAATGATCTCTTTTGGCACCACATGAAATAAAGCCCAATACGAGAAGGCAAAAAATGAATTTGTTCACAGGATAAATTTAAGGGGAACAAAAGGACTGCACCTTTCATTTTTCTAAAAATTATCCAGTCCTTCGGTTTATAATTTTTCTCTGGTGAAATTTCCGGAAAACCGGTAATCAAAAAATATCTTCACGAAGGCCCAAAAAGCTTTTTTTCAATCTGAAAACTGCACTTTATCGACGAACAATTGAGTACTAAGAACCAAAAACTAAAATCCAAGCACTAAGTACTAAGCACTAAAAACCAAGCACTAAGCACTAAGCACTAAAAACCAGGCACTATAAACCAAAAAACTACCTCCCATACAACTCTACGCCGGCGTCATAGTATTTATCTCCCTTGGTCCAGGTCGGTCGCTCTTTCATATTTCCGATAAGGCGACAAGCATAAACATACGACTGCGTGAATTTATACAGATAATCGTAATCGACAGAATCGGGATTATCGGCTTGCTGATGATAAAATTTCATCAACTCTTCGTCAAAAGCGGTAAGTCCGAGGGTGAACATGAGCGCAGGAATTCCTGCTCTTGCAAAATTCACATGATCAGATCGGTCGTACAGGTTTTGGTCCGGAACGGGGTCGTCGATCACTTCCAACCCAAAAGCTTTTCCGGCTGTAATCAACTTCTCTGATACATTGGTCCGGTTAAGTCCGACGATCGTAATGATGTCGGTATTGTTGTAGCCCGCATTGTCGCTGTTGAAGCAGTAAACCACCTGATCAAGCGGCACCACCGGATGACCCACATACCATTCGCTTCCCAAGAGGCCTTTTTCTTCACCAGTGAAGAATATGAAAAGTGCTGATCGCTTCAGGGGATTGGCCGCTATATTTTGAGCGGCTTCGAGAATAGTCATCGATCCGATGGCATTGTCGCGCGTGCCATTGAAAATGCTGTCACCTTCCGAATTGGGTTCACCCTCGCCCACATGGTCGTAGTGACCAGAGTAAACGACGTATTCATTTTTTAAATTGGGATCAGTTCCTTCTACCAGACCAATTACATTTTGGGTGTTAAATCTCGACTCAGCTGCACCAATTATTTCCAATTGCGCCTTGCCCGCATAATTGGTAAAATAGGAAAGCTTTTCGTTGGCGAGGTCTTCCAGCCATATGCGCGGGAAAGTTGATTCGCTTTCTTCATCTCCCTCATCGAGCCCCACTTTCGTGGAACCCAAATAAAACTGAAGTAATTTCCAGGCTGGTTGTGGTGAATTGTACAATTCTATTAATGCCACCGCGCCTTTTTCTTCTGCCATAGTGGCTTTTATACCTGCTGTCCTGAAGGCTGACCGGGCGTCCGACTGACCTTTGGTACCCGACCGGGCTACCACAATTTTACCCTTGACATCTGCAGTTGCAAAATCTTCTTCCGTACCGTATTCCACAAACACAATATCGCCTGAAAATACCCCTGATCCACCTGCCGTCATGATCATATCATCCTTAAAGTCAAAGGTTGAGTCACCCACAGCAAAACTTCCCTTGGACGGCGGTGAACTGGATATCATCCGCACCTGTTGATAATAATTTTCCATTCCGGGCACTGTCTTCACACCATACGCAATAAGCTGCGTGGATATATATCGGGCGGCAATGTCGAGCCCCGGCGAAGGTGTGTCACGACCGCGCAATTCATCTGATGCCAGAAACCTCACTTTGGCTTCCACGCCGTCGCGGGTAACGGTGGATTCAGCAATTTTTTTATCCTTTTGCGCCTGAGCGGCAAAGGCGATCAGAAAGGAAAAAATGAAAGCGAGCAATCTGGTATTCATCATAAATATCAATTGTATGTTGATTTTGGGGGGCTAAAATAGGCTAAAGTTTCGAACTGCGATATCCATATAAAAGCTTTAAAACATCTGCAATATTCGGAATACATGAGATGTTTTGATTGAGAAATTGCTTTCGCCAAACATTATTGAAAGATTTTTCGATCATTCAATGCCTTCCTGAATGCATAAGCATTCCTGTTGTGTTCATCCAGTGATTTCGCGAAAGCGTGGTAGCCCGAAAAATCTGCCTTGGCACACATATATATATAGTTGTTGTCATCAGGATTCAGCACGGCGTCGATACTCGATTTCTGTGGCAGGTTGATGGGGCCTGGAGGCAGACCAGCGTATATATATGTATTGTATGGATTTACAACAGAAAGGTGTTTGGTAAGTACCCTGTTGATCTGAAAATCGCCGACGGCGTAAATCACGGTTGGATCACTTTGTAACCGCATGCCTTTTTTCAGCCGGTTGAGATAAAGTCGGGCGATCGTGGGTCTTTCACTTACGTAAAATTGCTGTTCAGCCTGAACGATTGAAGCAAGCGTGGTGACTTCACTTTGGGTGAGGCCAAGTGCAGACGCGCGATTTTGGCGGTCGCTGGTCCAAAACTTTTTGTACTCAGAGGCCATGCGATCAATGAATTCATCGGCATCTGTATCCCATTCCACCAGATACGTGTCTGGAAGAAACATACCGATAATCGTTTGCTGATTGAAGCCGTATTTTGCCGGAAAATCTGGCGCTTTGAGGCGTTGGATGATCGATAATGAATCGGCCTCAATACTTGCCGACACCCTTCCAGCCAATTCCCCGAGGGTGCGAACGTTGTTGAAAATCAATTTCACGCTTTCTTCTCCATACCCGGCGCGCAGATGGTTGACCAGTTCGTTCAAGCTCATCTTATCTTCAAGGATGTACTTGCCGGGCACAACCATTCCGTCTTTGTAATTTTTTTGCTCCATCAACCAACGAAGCGTTTTTGTATCGTGGATGAATTTCTTTTTTTCAAGGGCGAGCACGACTTCTTCGGTATTCCATCCTGTGCGAACATAAAATGGACGACCTTCCTTCCAGGACTCCACGGCCGGGCCAAAGATGTTTCGGTAAAAATAATAACCCACGATTCCAGCTATCAAAGCGAGGAGAATGGCCAGCAGCGGTAAGCGGATTGCTTTTGATTTAGCCATTCACATTGATTTTTTGCAGAAGCAACTCATCGGAATAAACGCCATTGTGTAAAGTCCAATCGCGCTTCACGCCCACGGTTTCGAAACCGAATTTTGAAAAAAGTCCCATACTCTCCGCGTTATCAGCGAGAATATTACAATATACCTGATGAAAACCAATCATGTTAAAACAATAAGGCAGGAGAATTTCCAGAATTTGGGATGCCAGTCCCTTGCCGCGATCTTCTTTTTTAGCAACAAGGATTCCAATCCCCGTGCGCTTGTTTTTGAAATCGCAGTCAAACAAATCCACGTTTCCCAATGGTTTTCCGTCAGCTTTATTCACCACAATTAAACGCAGCTGTTTGTCGGTGTAAATATCCTTGGTATTGTGTACATAATCGATGAGCACGTGCCTGGAATACGGCGTGATGGTATGAGATATCCGCCAGTTGGCCGGGTCGTTTTCCCATTCATACAAAGCGTCAATATCGGTGGTTTCGAGGGCGCGTAATTTTATGGTATCGTTTTCAAGCATCGATTACTCCTGAATATACATGGTTCACGGGTCCTGATAACCAAATATCGGTGAATTTATTGCCATCTTTATGAAACCTAACTTTGAGGACCCCGCCGTGGGTGTGAATTTCCGCTTCGTTTTCGACAAGGCCGTCCAACGCCATGGCAATGGCCACAGCCGTAACACCCGTACCGCAGGAAAGCGTTTCATCTTCGACCCCACGTTCGTATGTGCGCACGCCAAAAGAATTGGGGCCCATCGGTGATACAAAATTGATGTTGCTGCCCTGCATGTCTGCAAATGCCGGATTGTTGCGCAGCGCGCGTCCTTCCAATACCACATCTACGTGATCTACATCCTTCTTATTTACAATCAAATGCGGAGAACCGGTATGGATAAACCTGTGATTGAAGTAGTGTTGATTTTTTGAAATATCATGCATTCGAATGGCTATTTCACCCATTTGGTCAGACCGGTATTCGTGGGTACCATCGGTGGTTTCAAATTCGCCTTCATTGTTTGCTATGCCGAGGGCTTTCGCCAAATGGACGGCACATCTGCTACCATTGCCACAGAGACTTCGGGAGCCATCGGGGTTAAAAAAGATCATTTCAAAATCGACCTCCCGATGCCCGCGGATGAGCATCAATCCATCAGAACCAATCCCAAAATGCCGGTTGCAGAGAAAAGAGATTTTCTCAAGGTCAGATTCCGGAAAAAATCCCTGCCGATCGTCAATCAGAATAAAATCATTTCCGGAGCCCTGGTATTTTTCAAAGGCTATTTTCATAAGCGAGAAGATGGCGCACCAGGTCGGCATCAGAAACCTGCGTAAATGGCGCATGCGCTGCGGTTTCAATTATTTCATAAACACGTGTATCCATCGCCAGATAGAAACTTTCGAGATAATAAAAAACAGTGACCACACGGTCCTTTTCGACACCGTAGATCATCAGTTTCTTGCGGTTAAATTTATACCCACGGTAATTTACCGGTGAGATCCATTTTTCAACCAAGACAGTGCGTGGGACGCGTTCGGGAGAAATCACCAGCTTTTTTTCTATTTCCGCCAAAACAGAATCCCGATCATCTCGAAAATCCGGTCTCAGAACCCTGATTACACCTGTAAAAATTAACCTTTCCTTACTGATGACAAGGTCTTCATCCAGATAAGAATCTGCTTCATAGGTCTCCTCTCCTCCTTCGTCACTCATTTCATTTGACCAATCTGTTTCGTCGCTATATTCAGTTGGTATATCAGTACCATCATAATCATCTTCCCAACCGCCTTCACCGAAATCATCCGGGATGGTGTCCATCGTCTCCAAAGAGTCTAAATACAGAGTATCCACATCAAAACTATCCTGGGTAACAGGATCAGATTTCTGAACCTTATCGATTGATTTGGCTACCGCGTTTGAAGTTGTTGAAGTGCTCCCGGTGTTCTGATGTGAATCACCGCAGGAAGTGACAAGAAAAATTGTCAGAATAAGTAAATGAGTGACAAAATTTCGCATTTAAATTGAAGCGCTGATAATGGTACGTATGTTGCTGGTAGTGCAAGCGGCTGCCGTTATTTTCGCTTAACACTAATTAACAGCACAAAAATAAGAATTTGCAGCGTTACTCTGTTTAATTTAACATCAAATGGACATAAAGAAAATGAAACAAACTGTAAGAACTTTTTTGATTGCGCTTTTGGGTGGAATTGTAACCCTGGGATTATATCATTTAATTGAGGATCAGCCAGAACAAAAATCGGCATATGAAGCATCGCCTACTTTTCAAACGGCAAACTACACTCCGGCGGCATACGCTGCAGCAAGCAATGTTGATTTCGTCATCGCTGCGAAGATGTCAGTGGATGCCGTGGTACACGTGAAAACGACGTTTGAGCCGAAACAATATTACAATCCCTGGAGCCAGTTTTTCGGTGGAGAGCGCTACTATTCTCAAGAGCAAAAAGCCGCTGGATCGGGTGTCATCATTAGTGGAGATGGATATATTGTGACGAACAATCACGTAATCGCAAATGCAGCGAATATCGAGGTGGTGACGAATGACAACAGAACCTTCATTGCACGACTGATAGGCGCTGATCCCGCTACGGATCTCGCATTGTTGAAAATTGATCAAAATGATCTGCCTGCTATTATTTTGGGCGACAGCGATTTTTTGAATATTGGAGAATGGGTTCTGGCCGTAGGGAATCCATTTAATCTTACGAGTACAGTTACCGCGGGAATCGTGAGTGCCAAAGCGCGAAACATCAATATTCTTGGGTATGATCCGGAGAAAGAAGTTTTCCCGCTCGAATCATTTATCCAAACCGATGCAGCCGTAAATCCGGGCAACAGCGGTGGTGCCTTGGTAAACAGCATGGGTGAGCTGGTGGGGATCAACACCGCCATTGCTTCCAGAACGGGTTCTTACAGCGGATATAGTTTTGCCATTCCTGTAAGCATTGTGAAAAAAGTGACTGCCGATCTTCTCGAGTTTGGAAAAGTGCAGCGCGCTTATATCGGAGTAAATATTTCTAACATTGATCCTGCTGTGGCACTCGAAAACAAACTGACTATCTCCGAAGGAGCATTCGTCCGTGGCTTGGTAGAAGGTGGAGCGGCTTCCGATGCAGGTTTGAAGGAAGGCGATGTCATTTTGACAGTGGAAGGCCGCAAAATCCGCAATGTCACTGAACTTCAGGAACAAATTGGAAAATTTCGCCCTGGCGACAAAGTGACCGTTGAGGTATTGAGAAAAGATGCGAACAAAGAATTTGAAGTGATTTTGCGCGACCGTTTTGGCAACAATTCGATAGAGCGACGAAGTAGCGCTGAGATCAATACGATTTTTGGCGCAAGCCTCGGAACCATTACTGATGAAGAAAAATCACGTTTGAATATTGCAAATGGTGTGAAAATAACGGAAATTGACAACGGAAAACTCATGCAGGCCGGTTTGAAAAAAGGGTTCATCATTACCCATGTGGATAAAGAACCAGTAAAATCGCCTGATGAAGTCTACCAGATTCTGCGCTCCAAAAGTGGAGGCATTCTTTTGGAAGGAATTCACCAGAATGGCACTTCTGATTATTATGGATTCGGATTGTAAAAACCTTAGTTCAAAATAAAACCTGCGAGATAATCATCAGAAACCGTAAACATCGATTCATCAATTCCACAGGATATCTCGTCATTTTGAACGAACAGGAAAGCGGTAAAGGCAAACGAGCCCAACCGCTTTCCCTATTTATCAACATATGTGCGTAAATAGAGTTTGGCAAATCGTGCACATTGGCTTACCTTTGCGGACATTTTTCCGTGAAGGGTATTAATTAATTTAGGAATTATTTTATGAGACAACTCAAAATCACCAAAAGCATAACCAACCGTGAAAGTCAATCTCTCGATAAATACCTTCAGGAAATAGGACGGGAAGATTTGATCACTGCCGAGGAAGAAGTTGAATTGGCACAACGGATCAAAAAAGGCGATCAGGCTGCTTTGGAAAAACTGACCAGGGCCAATTTGCGCTTTGTTGTTTCAGTTTCAAAACAATATCAAAATCAAGGGCTTTCACTGCCTGACCTGATAAATGAAGGAAATCTGGGTTTGATCAAGGCCGCTCAGCGCTTTGACGAAACGCGTGGATTTAAATTCATCTCATACGCTGTATGGTGGATCCGTCAATCTATTTTGCAGGCACTTGCTGAACAATCGCGCATTGTAAGGCTTCCGCTCAATCAGGTTGGATCGCTGAACAAGATCAATAAAATGTTTGCCAAGTTGGAGCAGGAATACGACCGACCTCCGACCGTAGAAGAAATCGCCAATGCCCTTGACATTCCGGCAGAAAAAGTGGCAGATTCTTTGAAAGTTTCGGGACGACACGTGTCAGTTGATGCACCATTTACAGAAGATGACAGTTCATCACTGCTCGATGTGATGGTCAATGACGACTCGCCAAATGCAGATACCCTGCTGATGAACGAATCGCTCGTGCAGGAAATTGAGCGTTCGCTTTCCACCCTTACGGAAAAAGAGCGGGAAGTTATTCGATTGTTTTACGGCATTGGCATGAAACACGGGTTGACTTTGGAAGAGATTGGAGACAGATTTGGTTTGACACGTGAGCGTGTTCGACAAATCAAGGAGAAAGCAATTCGCCGTTTGCGCCA
>JBBSDD010000063.1:0-9750 GCA_038249755.1 Flavobacteriales bacterium
CGCACATCAGGTCATAACAGGAGATTTTTTTGAGCTCAACGAAAAATTTGATTTGATCCTGGAGCAAACATTTTTTTGTGCACTTGATCCATCTCTGCGCGGCGCTTACGCTGAAAAAATACACGATCTTATTCGCCCGGGTGGCCGTCTGGTGGGTTTGCTTTTCGATACCGACTGGCACAACGAACATCCGCCATTCGGGGGCAGCAAAGAAGAATACAAGGCTCTTTTTGATCCGCTCTTTGACATCGAAGTATTGGATCGGGCGCAC
This sequence comes from Flavobacteriales bacterium, assembly GCA_038249755.1. Taxonomy (GTDB): domain Bacteria; phylum Bacteroidota; class Bacteroidia; order Flavobacteriales_D; family Cryomorphaceae; genus JBBQZU01. The sequence goes on from JBBSDD010000063.1 coordinate 272, forward strand.
AATTCGATTCAACCCCGAATGGGATCGGAATTGTTTATTTCCTTTCGAAAGGCTTAATCTTCAGAAATGTACAGTTTCTTGATCGTAGGTATGGGTCCCGTACAATAACCTTCGTGACAGGTGATGCAGGCCGAAGTCATGTTGTTGTAGGATGAGATTGTCAGGCTGTATTCTTTTTCCGAAAGGAAAGCGTCAAGACTGTTCTGATAATGTTTGGCCATGCCCTGGAAGGCTAGTGTCTGAATATCTTTTTTGGAGGGCTTGCTCGTCACAAGTACAGCATAAAAGTCGGTGGTGTCTGCAATCAATTCTCCGTTTAGTACTGTCTGCCGCCATGTTTTTGCCTGACTATGCATTTCTTTCATCAGCCGCGCAAGTTCACTCACATCGGCCATTTTCATAGATATTGGCATTTTCACCGCATCTTCAGCATCGCTCATTTGGCTGCATGAAAAAACGATGACCAATAAAAAAAGTCCGGTAATTTTCGCTTTCATAATCTTTGTCGGTGGTGAAAGTACTGATTTGCTAATTTTGACGCAAACAAATAACAATGGCCTCATCCCGCACGCTTGTCCTTGATCATATTCGTATCCTTCAAAAGCTGCGTCGCATCGCGTATCAGATTTATGAGTTCAATCACAACGAGAAAGAGGTGGTACTTGTGGCGATTGAAAACAAGGGGTTGTTGCTCGCCAACCGCATCTTACCCATCCTGAGTGATGTTGCCGATTTTAAAATTAAATTGGTTAGCCTCAAACTGGACAAAAAAAATCCGCTCAGCACCCCGGTACTCAGCGAGCCCGGAGAAATTCTCGAAGGAAAAGCGGTGGTACTCATCGACGATGTACTCAATTCGGGACGCACCCTGATCTACGCGGCCAAACACATTCTCAATTTCAATATTCGAAAGCTCAATACAGTGGTTTTGGTCGACCGGCTGCACCGGAAGTTTCCTATTAAGGCCGATTTTGTGGGGCTCACGTTGAGCACGACTTTGCAGGCGCATATCAACGTGGTTTTCGAAGAGGGAAATGATACTGTTTACTTGGAATAAGCACGGATTTCCTCGATCAGCCCGGCAAATTTTTCGGAATTCAGGTTGTGCGTATCTGCGGAGAGGTGCGCTTTCGCGTAAAAGGGTTCGCGTGTCTTCAAATGGATTTCGATATATGTTGGGAGTTCTTCTCCGCTGAGATGGGAGAGGAGAGGGCGCAATTGCTGTCCTTGTCCCAGTCGGGCTGCGATAATTTTTGGCGAAAGCTGAAGCCAAACCACCACACCTGATCGCAACATCTGGTCGATATTTTTGCCGTGACATGGGGTGCCGCCACCCGTGCTCATCACCATTTCGTGCTCAGAATCGGCATGCTGGGCAAGTAATTTTGATTCCATTTCACGAAAGTGTGCTTCGCCCTTTTGGGAAAATATTTCAGATATTTTCATGCCGGCCTGGTTTTCGATTTGTGCGTCCAAATCGATAAAAGGCAAATGCAGCGTGGCCGCCAATTTCTTGCCGATGGTGGATTTTCCCACACCCATATAACCGATTAAAAATATCTTCATGGCTTGAACTGCGATGATAAGGTTATTTTCGCACAAAATTAAATATATGCGTGCTGTTGTTGTTTCGGACAAGTCTACTCTGAAAACTTTCCATCAGATTCCCAAGTTGATCTATGCCGATGATAAAAATTACATTGCCCATATCAAACAGGATATTGACAAGGTTTTTGATCCGGCCAAAAATAAGTTGTACAAGGAAGGCGGAAAGTCCCAACGCTGGATTTTTTACAATGCCGGTGGTAAATTGATCGGTCGGGTGGCCGCATTTGTCAATCCCAAAATTGCTTATTCCGATGCGCAGCCTACGGGTGGCATGGGATTTTTTGAATCTGTAGACGACCAAAAACTGGCCAATTTTATACTGGACACCGCAAAAGAATGGCTCATGGCGCAGGGCATGGAAGCCATGGATGGCCCGATAAATTTTGGAGAACGCAATCAATTCTGGGGCTGCCTGACGAAAAATTTTACAGCTCCGAACAGCTATGGTATGAATTACAATCCGCCGTATTATCCTGCTTTATTGGAGAACTACGGATTTCAAACCTATTTTGAACATTATTTGTACAAGCGCAATGCCCGCGATTTGCCTCAGCCAATTTTCATGCGGCGTCATGAACAGTTTGTGGCCAATCCGGATATCAGAATCTCAAATATTGAAGGAAAAGATTTGGCGCAAGTAGCAGAAGATTTTCGCAAAGTTTATAATGGCGCCTGGGGAGGCAATCAGAATTTTAAAGAACTTACCCCATCAGCGGCCAGTAAAATCGTAAATTCTCTCAAACCGGTGATAGATCGTAAGATTATTGTTTTCGCTTATTTCAAGGACGAACCGATTGCTTTTTATGTCAACATTCCGGAGCTCAATGAAATTTTTTGTTACCTCGATGGTGATCTCAACCTTTGGGGAAAGATGGTTTTCCTCTATCACAAATGGCGGAAAACGCCGCGTACGCTGGTGGGGATTGTTTTTGGTGTGGTAAAAGAATGGCAGCGTTTTGGCGCTGAAGGCGCTATGATCAAATTTATGAGCGATCAGATTCACGCTGGTAAAGTAAAATACACCAAAACTGTTTTGCAATGGATTGGAGATTTCAACCCGAAAATGCTCAAAGTGGCCGACAATCTTGGGGGGGAGCGGTATCGCGAATTGAAAACGTACCGGTATCTCTTTGATCGAAACAAACCTTTTGAGCGTTATCCGGTTTTAGAATAGATGTCAACAAATGGATGTGAAATTTTTGCTTTGTCAAATAAAAAGAAGACACTATATTTGCACCCGCTTTTGACGAAAGCTTTTTGATTCCGTAGCTCAGCTGGTAGAGCATTACACTTTTAATGTAGGGGTCCTGGGTTCGAACCCCAGCGGGATCACAAAAAGCCATCCAATATCTGGGTGGCTTTTTTTATGTTGCGATAATTTTGGCGTTCGTCATCCTCAATGCGATGTTTTCGGTCGATTGAAGATCGATTTTGCACAGCCCGAACAATTTTTTGGACTATAGACATTTAACGCTGTATGGGATTATATAGACGGAATGATCTATAAAATAGAAAATAGACTGATTGATCTATAAAATGTTTTATAGACTATTTGATCTATATTTAAAAATATAGATTGTTTGATCTATATTTGACCAAAATGATCGAATGGTCGGAGTCATTACCGGAGATATTGTTAACTCCCGAAGTCAGGGCAAACCGGAAAATTGGTTGAACCCCCTTAAAGCTTATTTTAAAAAAAAAATCGGTTCGGAGCCGGGAAAATGGGAAGTCTATCGCGGTGACAGCTTTCAGGTGTTGGTGCCACCTGTTCACTCTTTGCGCATCGCTTTGGAAATCAAGTCTCTTATTTTGACAATCGACAAACTTGATGCACGCATGGCCATCGGCATTGGAAACACGGGTTACAACGGAAGTTCTATTTCCGAATCTACCGGCGAGGGATTCCATCGTTCCGGCGAATCATTTGAAATGCTCAAAACTTTAAAGAGAGAATTGATCATTAAAACGCCCTGGTCGGAATTTGACGCGGAGTTCAACCTGATTTTGCAATTTTTGCAAATCGCCATGGAATCATGGACGCCCGTATCGGCCAAAACCGCTTTTTTGGTACTTCAAAATCCTGAGGTACAACAGTATGAATTGGCTCAGCAACTCGATATTTCTCATCCATCTATCAGTGCGCGATACAATCGGGCCCACCTCAGTGAAATACTTTCTCTGATAAAATATTTTGAAAAGCGCGTAACTCACTTATATTCGCCGGCATGATCCTTCTGATTCAATTCATTCTCGCCCATCTGATCGGTGATTTTTTGCTTCAATTCGATCCCTGGATAAAAAGTAAAGAAACCCGTAAGGCACGATCTCCCTTCCTTTACATCCATATTCTCATTCATTTTTTACTCATTCTGCTTATCACAGGTGGTTTAAACTTTTGGTTGCCAGCTTTGATAATCAGTCTTATTCATGGGGTCATTGATACGACTAAAATTTATCTTCAAAAACCGTCCACGCAACGCCGTTGGTTTTTCGCTGATCAGTCGCTTCACCTGGTCACCATTCTCGTGGTGTGGTATTTTACAATGCTTCCGGAGATGGCTCTTCCGATTCCTGGGATGGCTTTTTGGGTCATCGTCACGGGCATCGTTTTTCTTACCATGCCCACATCAATCGGTATTGCTGCGATCATGGCTCCATGGACCCAACAGCTCGCCATCGAAAATGAAGGAGCGCTTCCAAAAGCCGGAAAGTATATCGGCATTCTGGAAAGACTTTTAAGTTTCGCATTTATAGCCATCGGACAATGGTCGGCCATTGGATTTTTACTTGCCGCAAAATCCATCTTTCGCTTTGGAGATCTCAGCAGGTCCAAAGACCGCCGACTCACCGAATACATTCTCGTTGGCACACTGTCGAGTTTTGGAACAGCCATCATACTGGGCATTCTATGTCATAAACTCGGTGTTTTCATCTCGTAATTTATTTTCGGGACACCGCCATACGGTATCAAAGTAGGCCTGATCGCGGATAGAATACCTCGGTGCGCTGATCATAACCGGGTTGCTTTTTGCATTCATCGTTTCATCTTTTCGATGCGGAATGTTCCTGAATAAGGGCATACCTTCGCGCCATGAAAAAAATCTGGTTTGTTCTTGTTTCGTCTCTTTTGCTGATTTCCATATCCGTACAAGGGCAGGAACGACTCAAAATCCTTTCCTACAATGTCTTGAATTACCCCAATCCGGATTACAACGACCAAAGAGCCGACACGCTGCGGAAAATTATCGATCATTACACGCCGGATATTTTTCTGATGCAGGAACTAAAAAGTGAAGCTGGCCTTCAGGAATTGCTGGATGTCGCATTTAACCATTCCGGTGAGCAATTTGCCTCAGCCAATTGGGTATCACAGGTTTCAAATCCGGGCTCTACATGGCCACTGCAGCAAAACGTGATTTACAACACCGAAAAATTGGTGCTCCTCAACGACTATTTTCTCCTCACTTCGCACCGCGATATCAACATTTTCCGTTTTTTGGTGAAGGATGAAAATCTCGCTTCTCACATGGATTCCACCATATTTTATGCAGTAAGCTGGCATCTGAAATCAAGTGAGGGTGCCGCCAATGCCCAACAACGGGCTCTGATGGCGCAGGTATTGGTCGATCATTTTGAAGTGCTGGATCCGGAAGCTACAGTTGTTGTGGCCGGCGATTATAACATCTACACAAGCAACGAGAACGCCTTTTCTCTCTTGCTCAATTCTTCAAATGCCATCACGCTTCAGGATCCCATCGATGCCGGGGGCAATTGGCACGACAATGCGGCTTTCAGCTACCTGCATACCCAGTCTACCCGCACCTCGCAAATCAATGGTGATGGGGCTTCGGGTGGGATGGACGATCGTTTCGATCTCATTCTCGGTTCCGAAAACCTGTTTGATCCACAACACAACATGCGCTATGTTGATCAATCTTACGAAGCATTTGGCAATCCCGGTGGCAATTGCCTCAATCAGCGCTTAATTGACTGTCCCAACAGTGACATGCCCGAAAACATTGTTTATGCTTTGTATCAGATGTCAGACCACCTTCCGGTCAAAATGGAAATTGATGTGACTTTACCGACTTCCCTGGGCATCAAAAACCCTTCAGAATTACTTGAATTGACGGGTGGCAATCTGGTTCGCGATAAACTTGCATTGCAATTGCCCACCGACTTTATTGGTAGAACCTTATCTTACGACGTGTTTGACATGTTTGGCCATCAGGTTTTGGATGGTCAGATGTCCGGAAGTGTCTTGGACATATTCACGGGCGCACTGCCGGCGGGTATGTACATTTTGCGCTTAGACGCCCCGGAGATCGCATCTTTTCGTTTTGTGGTTGTACGCTGAGAAATTCAGATTTATACTTTACCAAGCACCAACATTGTCTGATCACTTTTTTTCACTTCCGTGAAAAACAAGGAAATAAATCCAAATTTTCTTTGGGCGTAAGCGGCTTTTTAGATTCATAGAGATATATCGTCGTGGCAAATAAACGAAATACTTTGAATTCGACACAAAATTTCTGATAGAGATGCGACTGCATTGATATTTGCTTGGAATGACGCAGTGCGGGCCGCTGCGACGCGGAAAGGAAAGATGACCGCTTAAAAGCTAAAGGCCAGTTTAAGATTTAATCTTCGGGATGTGAGGAAATTGGGAACTCCATACTGCCGACCTCCTGATTCCTGTACCCAGGTATAGCTGATGGTATTGTTGATGTTCAGTAAATTCCACACCTCAAGGCTGATTACGGCGCTTTTAAAATTCCCGAAAGGTCCTTTGCCAGGGGTTTTGGGCATGAGGTCTTTGGAAAAACCGATGTCTACCCGGCGGTAGGCCGTGAATCGTTCCACATCTTTGTACCGCTCAAAATCGGGCGGCCCAAAGGGAAGACCAGTACCAAAAAGGAAACTCAGGTGTACCCGAAATGAGGGAAAACTCGGCATCTCATCTTGAAAAAACATGCTGAAAAAAACCAACCTATCTGTGGGTCTTGGAATAAAACCAGGAAGGTTTAGCGTAGAATCTACAGGCGTGGCATCAGCAGAAAAACCAGCTTGAATAAGCTCTCCATCGGCATTGAAATAGTCGTAATAAAAGTCGTTCTCAATATCTTCGTCTGTCTTCAGGAAGCTGAGATTAACCCAGGATTCAATCCCCGGAATGAACTCTCCATTGATTTTCATATCAAGACCCGTGGCGTATCCTCTGGATATCTGATCGCCGTAATACCGCAATCGAATATTGTCAATTTCGTAGGGTACAAGATTGCTCAGCGACTTGTAATATGCTTCCGTGACGAATTTAAAATCCCTGTTCCACATCAGGAAGTTGATGTCTGCCCCGAGCACATAATGAATCGAGCGCTGTGCCGTGGTATTCGAATTTAATGTTCCATTGATCGAGCGCAATTCGCGGTAGAATGCCGGTTGATAATAATAACCTGAGCTAAAGCGAAACACCACATCTCTTCGCAAAACAGTGCTGTCGTTGAGTTGTTTTTTCCATTGTGGCTTGAAAGCAATTGTACCTCTCGGGCTCACCACGGTTTCCTGGTTGAAGTCCCAGTGATTGGCGCGAACACCGATTGTTGCGGTCACCTCATTTTCGTTTGGCAGCAGCCAGTCCCAGCTATTTTGAACATAGGCCATCAACCGGTTTGAAACGAGGGTATTTTGGCCCTTGATCACATCCTGCAACAAGATTTCATTTTGCGGCATGATGGGCACGGAGTATCCCGCCGAATCGATGTACGTCCATTCTGATAACTTGTCGTTGATTTCTTCGGCCTGCCAGGTTGCACCCCATTGCAGGTATTTGTTGTTGATCGTTTTGAAACCCCGGTGCTGAAAACTCAGGACGGTCGCGTCTATGCTGTTTCGTCCGTGTTCCAGATATCCTCCTACCCCGCGATTTCGGACAATGTCGCCAAATTCATCACCTCCCAAATCGCGTTCGAGTTCGTCGAGCGAATATTGTCCCTGAATATCAAAAGTCTCGTTTTCATAAGTCTGGAAAGCCGATGCTGTAAATTTCAGGCGGGTTTCACTGTTCGGATTGTACTCGGTAGAGATTGCACCAAAAAATGTTTCAAATGATGTCTCTTCCTGTCCTTCGAAAAAAACGGTAAAGCGAAGGGCTTCATTGATGCTTCCAAATTGGGTTTGCCTGGAGGAGGGGAGGAACTTGTAGTTGTTGCCGGAATAATTTCCCAGAAAAGAGATTTCCCATTTATCACTCAGGTCATAAGACCAGTAAGATTGCACATCTGTGAAATTGGGCTGGTAATCCCCTTGTGTATCCAAACTTCCGAGAATATACTGGTTTGTGAGATAGCGCACCCCTGTGATTTGGCGAAAGCGCTGATTTTTGGAGGAAGACTCGATAGCGAGTGATCCACCGAGTAGGCTGGCGCTCACGCTTCCGCCAAATCGCACTGGTTTTTTATACTGAATATCAAGCACAGAGCTCATGCGGTCTCCGTAACGTGCGTCGAAGCCGCCGGCGCTGAAATAGATGCTGCCAACCATATCCGGATTGGGAAAACTCAATCCTTCCTGCTCCCCCGAACGGGCCAGGAAGGGTCGGTATACTTCGATATCATTTACATAAACAAGATTTTCGGCAAAACTCCCGCCACGAACGCTGTACACAGAGCTTAATTCATTGCTCATCTGCACGCCCAATTGAGACGTGAGCACGCTCTCGATTCCCTGTTGAATACTTGGATTTATCCGAATGTCTTTAATAGGAACCGGTTGTAAAGTGGTGCGTCTTTCACGGGTGTCCTTAATTTCCACACCTTTTATTTCCTGAAATTCCAACCGATAATTGAGGGTGAGGGTTTCACCTTCCCCAATGGTGATGATTTCAATCCTGGCGAGGAAAGAAGCATGTCGCACTTCCATTTCCAGATCGGAGCCTGCTTCAATTTCAAGCGTGTAAAATCCTTTTTCGTCAGAAAAAGTTCCTTTGCCTTGTTTTTTGATGTACACAGAACCATATGATACTGGCTCGCCTTTGGGATCCGTAAGGCGTCCTTTTACAATGGTCTTCTCCTGCCCAAAAATGGACAATGGGAGAAAGAATATAAAGAAGTATTTAATTGCCGCAGTTTTCAAACAGGAAGGTCATCAATTCAAACCGCAAACATAACAGATTTGAGTGACGTTTATTGCCCTCCCCGTTTTCTCCCTGATTGGAAGTCGCCGCGCTTCCATGCCTGAATGAATTGCGACCAGGCTATGGGGTTCAGAATATTGACGGGTGGTGCCTGGCCGGCATAGTACAGTTGGCTCTGAAACTGCTGCATTTGATATCTATACGTTTCATTTCCACTCGGCATCGCGCCATCCATTCGCGCGATCATGTCAGTTTGATAAAGATTTCTTTGCGCCCGGTCATAATCACTGTCAGGCACCTGCATGGCGAGGAAAGCCTGTTTAAACTGCTCCCGGGTCGGCCAGGGGTATACCACGGTTTCTCTTAACAGTATGGTGTCAGGACTCAAAATCAGAATGAGGGGATAGCGGTTGCTGGTGAGTGTATCCGGAATCACAAAATGGCTGCGCACATATCCCAAAGCCGAAAATAAGATAGAGTCGCCTTTTTGGGCAACAAATGAAAAGTACCCATATATGTCCGTCATCGTTCCCCGACGGCTGTTTTCAATGAGTACATTCGTGAAAGGAACCGGATTCAGGCTATCACTGTTTAATACGACACCGCTAAACTGAATTAAATCATCGTCATTGGTTTGGGCATTTACCGAAAGGATGCTTAACAGAACAGTAACAAAGAACAAATACCTGAATAATTTTCTCATATCAATAAATTCTTTCAAAAATACGTGTTTTCA
>JBBSDD010000064.1:0-9731 GCA_038249755.1 Flavobacteriales bacterium
AAGAAATCGCACACCTTGTCGGGAATGCGTATTATCAAAAACAACAGTACATCCAGGCCGTTCCTTACCTCGAATTGTACATGGCTTCCAATTACAACCCAACCCAGGATGATGCCTATCAGATGGGCTACGCTTCTTACCGGATTGAAAAGTACAAGCAGGCTGTAGATTATTTCGTCAAAGCCTCCAAAGAAAACAACGCCCTTGCGCAGGTAGCCACCTATCAGATGGCTGATGCATACGTGAAATTGGGTGAGAAGAAGTATGCCCAAAACGGTTTCAAAGCGGCCTCGCAGATGGATTTTGACCAGGAGGTGACAGAAGATGCGCTCTTCAATTATGCCAAATTGGCCTATGAACTTTCCTATGATCCCTTTCACGAAGCCATACAGGCTTTTGACAAATACCTCACGGTGTATCCGAATTCCAACAGGAAAGATGAGGCTTATGCCTTTCTTCTGCAGGTACACCTGGCCACCAAAAATTACAGGGCTGCCCTGGCCGCGCTTGACAAGATGAAAAATCTCGGGTCAGCCGAACGGACCAATTATCAGCTCAGCGCCTACAATTATGGTGTGCAGGAATTGCGAAAGGGCAACAATGAGGAGTCAGCCAAATACTTCAAACTTTCAAAAAAATACCCGGAAGATCCGAAACTAACAGCCCTGGCCGACTATTGGACAGGCGATCTGCTGTATCGCACAGCCGATTACGGCAAGGCGGTGGCATCGTATAATGCTTTTCTGGCGAGCACGTCAGCTTACTCCACCGATTATTTCAATACGGCCAATTATAACATCGGCTATTGCCACTTCAAGTCCGGAGATTATTCGGGTTCTCTTGTCGCTTTTCGCAAATATACGGCTGCCGCCAAAATCGATGAAAAGCGAAAAAATGATGCTTTGCTGCGAATCGGCGACCTTCATCTGGTGCGAAAAGAATATGGACAGGCCGTGAAGAGTTACGAGGAGGCTTTGGCCATCAATAAAATTAAGGGAGATTATGCCTTGTTTCAGATTGCAGTGGCTTATGGCTATCAGGAGTTATATCCCAAAAAGATTCAGACGCTGAACAGGCTTTTCGAAAAACACCCGGAGACCACATTGGCTGCCGCCGGTAATTTTGAATTGGGAGACAGTTACTTTCTCCAGAATGAATTGAGTCCGGCTTTGAAAGCGTTTAATACCGTTATTGAGGACCATCCACAGTCTCCTTACCGGAAAAAAGCTTTGCTCAAGCGCGGACTTGTGCAGTACAGACTTGGTCAATATGATGATGCCATAGCCAGTTACAAAAAAGTGGTGGCCGATTACGGAGTCGACTCGGAATCAAAAGAAGCCATCGCCGTACTGAGAAATATCTATCTCGATTTGGGCAAAGTGGATGAATATTCCGCCTGGCTCAATGCCGTGCCCAATTATAGCGTTTCGCCAACAGAAATAGACAGCCTTACATATCAGGCCGCCGAAAACCTGGTGGCAGATGGTAAGTGTGACGCAGCCATTGCTTCCTTTTCAAATTATCTGAATAAATATCCCAATGGACTGTTTGCCACAAATGCCCACTATTATCAGGCGGATTGTGCTTACCGGCAAAACAATTTTGATCTGGCGCTGAAGGGGTACGAGTTCATCATCGATCAGCCCGTAGGCAAATTTACGGAAGCGGCCCTGCTCGGCGCGGCAACAATACAATACAGCCGGAAGGAATATGCCAAGGCCGGCTCCCATTACGAGCAGTTGGAAGCCGTTGCCTCATTTGCCACCAATGTGCTTGAGGCGCAAATAGGTCAAATGCGCTGTGATTTCCAATTGGGCAAATATGATAAAGCATTAACCGCCGCCAACGAAGTTATTTTCAATCCGGATTCACCTGAAAATATCACGACTGAAGCGCGGATATTGCGTGGACGTATGCTGTTTAACAACAAAGACTATGATCCCGCCCGGACGGATTTTCTCTGGCTGTCAACCAACGCCAAAGGCAAAGAAGGGGCCGAAGGAAAATACAAACTGGCAGAAATTGCCTTTGTGTTGAACGATCTGGACGAAGCTGAAAAACAAATTTTTGAACTCATTCAGGGATTTGCGTCGTTTGACAACTGGAAAATACGCGGTTTTATGTTGCTCGCGGATGTGTATGTAGCCAAAGGCGATAACTTCCAGGCCAAAGCCACCCTTCAGAGCGTCATCGACAATGTGCAGGATCCAGCCACCGTGAGCGAAGCACGCGCTAAACTCGCGGCCATCGATCAAGCCGAAATCAAATCTACCCAGGAACAAAAAGCAAAATCAGACGCGGCACGCCCGGCCGACGTGGACGAATACCGCGATCTGATTGACGAAAACAATACGCCCAAAAAACAATGATGAGCAAAGCAACATATATTTCGATCTTTTGCGCGCTTTTAATCGGTATCACCGAAGCTTTGGCGCAGGGCGATGGCAACTCTTTTGATCAAACACAAATCATAACCGGTGACAGGACTTTATCGGTGGAAAAAGCCTTTAAAATTTCCGAAACGCCAAACCCCATCGACATTCCTGTAAATGTTGGCAATATCAAGTATCAACTTTTGCCGAAAAGGCCTGCTACTGCCCTGACTGTAATTCCAATCGAACCGGCCCGCATCAAGGTGCGCGAACCGCTGGAACAATTGTACAAAGGTTTTGTGAAAGGCGGTGCGGGAACCTATGCCACGCCTTATCTCGAGGCCTACTACACCAGCGGGAGGGAAAGAGACCTGGCGTATGGCGTGCATCTCAAACACCTTTCATCAAATACCAGCATCAATAATGTGGCGTTCAGCGGATACAGCGAAAACAGCATGTCCGTGTGGGGAAAGAAAGTTTTTAAGGAGCACAGCCTGCAATCGAAACTGGGTTTTGACCGGAATGTTTTTCATTATTATGGTTTCGATCCGCAAGATCAGGAGATCGAAAAGGATGACATCCGGCAGCGCTTTAACCTTCTAACTTTGGAAAACAGATGGAAAAGCTACTACCGCGACTCCTCACGTGTAAATCACGACGTCGGATTTGACGTTTATCACCTCGGTGACCGATTTGATGCCAACGAGCTGGGATTCAAAGCTACCGCTGATTTCCGGGCATACCGGGGTGCCAATTACTTTACCCTCAACAGTGGCTTCGACCTCGTAAACTACAAGGCTGCAGGAATTTCTGCATTCGAATTTATGAATGATTCCCTTGATATCACGACGGGTGCCATCGACAATTCCAATGCCATCCTCTTTGCAGTACCCCGCATTTTGCTGCGCGCAAAAGGTTTGCGCGCTTCTATCGGATTGGGACTGTACGGACAGTTTGACAATCAGGCGAGGTTCTACGCATTTCCGGACGCTGAGGTGAGTTATGCGCTTTTCAACAATATTTTCATTCCATACTTGGGCATCAACGGTAAGGTCAATCGAAACAGCTACCGATCGATCACAGAGCAAAATCCATTTGTGCTTTCACAAATTGGTTTGGAAAATTCGATTACCCGGTTCAATGTTTTTGGAGGGGTACGCGGAAGCATTAGTGATCATATCAGTTTTAATACGCAGGTAGGTTTTAATAAAACCGACAATACTCCACTTTTTGTGAATGATACATTGCTGAGCCGGGAGAATCGTTTTTCGGTAGTCTATGATGAAGTGTCGACATTTACCATGATGGGTGAACTCACGTATCAGAATAACAAAAAATGGCACGCAGGCGTTCGGGCAGAAATCTATTCGTACAGCACGGGTGTGGAAGATGAAGCCTGGCATTTACCCGCACACCGTATTTCATTGAATGCGGGTTACAACCTGTTTAATAAATTCGAAATCGGTGCACAACTCGCGTGGATCGGCAAACGACAGGTGAAATCACTTTTTGAAATTCCCGGCGATACACCAGAAGAGGCAGGTTATTGGAAAGTGGAACTTGACCCATACCTCGATCTTACGCTTAGCGCGGAGTATCACTACTCATCGCGGCTTACCGCCTTCATTCAGGCGCACAATCTCGCAGCTGCCAGATACGATATTTATTACCGCTTTCCGGCGCAGCGGGCCTTGATTTTAGGCGGTTTGAAGTACGCTTTTTAGGGCCATTTTCGGGCAATCGCAAAAGAGATTAACAGATTCAGTATAATAATCTGATTTTCATCAAATTATTTGTTGAAAACACATGACCCCAACCGTGTTTTTTGGGTGATTAACGGCTTTAAAGTCGTACTTTTGCACGAATCAAAATTCCACAATAATCAGGATTTATATGACTGAAGATCAGAAGAAAGTTAAGCAGGGATATTCTGCGGACAATATCCAGGTTTTGGAAGGCCTGGAGGCGGTCCGAAAGAGACCTTCGATGTACATTGGTGATACAGGAGCCAAAGGCTTGCATCACCTCGTGTACGAAGTAGTAGACAACTCCATCGACGAAGCCCTTGCAGGCTATTGCGATGCCGTCGACGTCATTATACACGAAGATCATTCCGTATCTGTCCGTGACAACGGACGCGGAATCCCAACCGATTTTCACGAAAAAGAACAGCGTTCCGCGCTTGAAGTCGTCATGACTGTGCTGCACGCCGGAGGAAAATTTGACAAGGATACCTACAAAGTGTCCGGAGGTTTGCACGGGGTCGGTGTATCCTGTGTGAATGCCCTTTCGGAAATGTTGAAAGCGACGGTATACCGGGACGGAAAGGTATACGAGCAGGAATACAATATTGGGAAACCACAGTATCCGGTTCGCGAAATCGGTACCACCACAGAAAATGGTACGGAGATTCATTTCCGACCAGATCCGACGATTTTTGAATCGGTAGTCTACGTTTACGAAACGTTGGCAAACCGTCTGAGAGAACTCGCATACCTGAACAAAGGCATCAAGATCTCACTCATCGATTTGCGCGAAATGGATGACGATGGAAAACCACGTCATGACAATTACTTTTCTGAAGGTGGATTGTACGAGTTCGTTCAGTTTCTGGACGAAGCGCGTGAAGCCATCATTTCGCGCCCCATCTATATGGAAGGCGAGCGCAATGGCATTCCTGTAGAAGTGGCCATGATTTACAACAATTCCTATTCAGAGAATATTCACGCCTATGTCAACAACATCAACACCCATGAGGGCGGTACCCACCTTCAGGGTTTTCGACGTGGGCTCACTGCCACGCTGAAAAAATATGCCGAAGATTCGGGCATGTTGAACAAACTCAAGTTTGAAATTGCAGGCGATGACTTCCGTGAAGGCCTTACGGCCGTTATTTCGGTAAAAGTGCAGGAACCACAGTTTGAGGGCCAGACCAAAACCAAACTGGGAAACCGCGAGGTGAATGCGCCGGTATCGCAGGCTGTTACAGAGATGCTTACCAATTACCTGGAAGAGAATCCCAATGACGCCCGTACGATTGTCAATAAAGTGATACTTGCTGCCACAGCGCGTCACGCAGCCCGCAAGGCACGTGAAATGGTGCAGCGCAAGAGTGTTTTGTCGGGTACCGGTTTGCCCGGAAAATTGAGTGACTGTGCGGATAAGAATCCGGAAAATTGCGAAATCTATCTGGTCGAGGGAGATTCTGCAGGTGGAACGGCCAAGCAAGGTCGTGACAGACATTTTCAAGCCATTTTACCACTTCGAGGTAAGATTCTGAATGTCGAAAAAGCCATGCAGCACAAAATCTTCGACAATGAGGAGATCAAAAATATATACACCGCACTCGGTGTGCGAGTCGGCACAGAAGAAGACAGCAAGGCCCTTGACGTTTCCCGATTGCGCTACCACAAGGTGATCATCATGTGTGATGCCGATGTGGATGGTAGTCACATTGAAACATTGATTCTTACTTTCTTTTTCCGACACATGCGTGAGCTTATCGAAGGTGGCCATATTTACATCGCCACACCGCCATTGTACATGGTGAAAAAGGGAAGTGCTTTCAAATACGCCTGGAACGAGAAGGAGCGCGACCTCTATGTGTCAGAAATGCGCGGAGCAGGAAAGGAGACCAGTGTTGGTATTCAGCGATACAAAGGTCTTGGAGAAATGAACGCCATTCAGCTCTGGGATACCACGATGAATCCATCATTCAGAACTCTGCGTCGCGTCACCATTGACAATGCCGCGGAGGCCGATCGTATTTTTTCGATGTTGATGGGCGATGATGTGCCACCAAGAAGGGAATTCATCGAGAAGAATGCCAAATACGCGCGAATCGACGTGTAATTTGGTTCTTGAATTGAAATAAGCTTAATCGGCGCCGGAAATTTCGGCGCCGTTTTCGTTTTCACGCGGACGTAGTTTTAAATCCAGAAAGATGGGAAGGTGATCGCTGTAGCCGCCCTGATATGCCGGGCCCTGAAAGGTGCGGTTGGTCACTGAATTTCCGGCTGCATTTTTCTTGAGCAACCAGGGGGCATCAAAAATCCCGATGAATCCAGGCTCCGTCGTCGTCGTGCCATCACCCAAGAGCGAATTACTGACAATGAACTGATCCAACAAACCCCATTCTCCGGCGAAGGAGTGCGTGCCAAACTTGTATTTGATAGGAAATGACAGATTCACAAGATCATTGCCGACAGCATCTTTTGGCGATAGCCTGGCCTGAAGGTTTTGCAACAGGCTTATATCATCAGGCTCGTCGTTAAAATCGCCGGTGATGACAATATGCGGATTGTGATAACGCGCGTTCAGGCTATCCACTTTTTGGCGAATCATCCCGGCCACGTGCATTCTTCCCTGCTCGCTGGCAAATTGTCCACCATATCGCGATGGCCAGTGATTGACAAATATATGCAGGGTGTCTTGGTTGGGTAAAATTCCTTTTGCATAGAGAATGTCCCGGGTGCCACGGTCGTTATCATATGGGAAAATCACCCTGTAATATTTGTACAGGATGAGATTAAATTTATCAGGACGATAAATTGCTGCCACGTCAATGCCACGCGAATCTGGAGATTCTTCGTGGATGATTTTATAACCGACTTTTTTCAGGGGTGAATGAATGGTGAGCCCTTCAAGGACCCATTGATTTTCTACTTCACAGAGACCAATAAATTCAACAGGTTCGTTGCCACCCATGGCGAGCATGGTCTGCGCAAGTCCTGTACTTTTCTTTTTATACCTTGAAAAGGTATATCTGTTTTCTCCGTCAGGGGTGAAAGCCTCATCATTTTTGAGGGAGTCGTTTTCGAGATCAAAAAGATTTTCCACATTCCAGAAAGCGACCCGAAATTGCTGGTCGCCCCGCCATGTGGTATTCATTGATTCGTGCCGCTGGAAGAGTGCCTGCTGACCAATTAAATTAGGGACAGAACAAATAAATGTGATGCACAAACTAACCAGACGAATGGGAATCATGGGGTTGATATTTTATGTTTTGGAAGTTGGGTTGACCTCCAGATGAGATAGACTCCGGCGATAATGAAAGGAATACTGAGCAATTGGCCCATGTTAAAGAGCATATCCCGTTCAAAATCTTCTTGTTCCACTTTGAGAAATTCGTCCAGAAACCGCAATGTAAAAAGGAGCACCATAAAGAGGCCGAAGAGAAAACCTTGTCGCAGCCCGGCCTTGTATTTTTTCCAGATGGGGAAAATGATTGCCATGATAATCAGACAGTAGATGGCTTCGTATAGTTGGGCTGGGTGTCTTGGATCGAGGGCATATTCCCGGGGATAAGTCTGTACAAACTGAAAAGCCCAGGGCACGTCTGTGACGATGCCGATGATTTCGGAGTTCATCAGGTTGCCTATGCGGATGCAGGCTCCGGTAAAACAAACCACGATTACAAGTCGGTCCATCAACCAAAGAAAGTCAAACTTGTATTTTTTTCCGTAAAGGTAAATAGCTGTCAAAATTCCAATGGCACCGCCGTGACTTGCCAGTCCACCTTTCCAAACCATGAAGATTTCAATGGGATTTTTGAGGTAATCGGCCAGATCGTAAAAGAGCACATGACCCAGGCGCGCGCCGATGATGGTGCCCAAAACCACGTAGACGGTTAGATCTTCCACATTTTTTTTGGTCTTGCCTTCTTTCTCAAAAATGTAAAACATGGTGTATTGGCTCACGATCAGCCCGAAAACAAAGAGCAAACCATACCAACGTACAGGCCAATCGATGAAGGGAATGGTAAAGGCTTCCGGGTCTACATCCCAAATGATGGTAAGGAGAGAATTCAAGGCAATAAGGTTTGGAGGCGAATTTAGTTAAACCCTTTCACGGGTTGGTAGAAATGTGACATAAAAAAAACCCCTTTGACAGATCAAAGGGGTTTTCAAATTATGTCGAACAAGGTCATCTCAGGAGGGTAATAAATCCTGTAAATTCATATTTTTCTTCCGTTGAAAGAGATGACAATTTAATGATATAAGTGAAAAGTCCCGCATCGCTGTAGTAGGAAGAACCTTCAACGGCTCCATTCCACCCTTCATCAAAATCGGTGCTTTCAAAAACCTTTTTACCCCATCGATCAAAAATTTCAAGACGGTAATTGGTGACATCCACCGTGTTTCCGACAGGTCTCCAAATATCGTTGATGCCGTCTCCATTGGCAGAAAAGCTATTTGGAATATACCAAAGGATATCGTCGTTGATGATTATAGTACGGCTGATCGTATCTGTACATCCATTGATATTGGCAGAAATGAGGGTGATGGGATAAACGCCGGCCGTATCCGAAGGAAAGCGGAATGTAGTCATCCGGGTGTTTGTTGATGTCGCGAGTATGGGATCGTTACCGAAAGTAAAGTCTGAAACGGCCAACGGTCCCGGCCCTGAAATATCCTGAAATGAAATCAGTGTATTTCTGGTTGTTGTGGTCGTTGGATTCAAATTGAAATCTGCTGTGAACAGGGGAGGATCATTCAGGGTGATGGATTGACCAATAACACAACCTACAGCATTACGGGCATACACTGTGTCGGTTCCCGCACATTTAAATCCCACGTTTTCGGGTATCCAGCTAAATTGTTTGTCAAAACTGAATTCTACCGCACCCGCCGACTGGATTGTCACTGTACCATTGCAGGAGTCGGTGCAAAGCGGCTGAGTCAATGTGGTGAAAATCTCCTGCGAAGTTGGCTGACTGATGACAAATTCGAGCGAATCTGTGCAGCCGAGGTTATCGCTGACAACAACTTTGTGGACACCTGTACAAAACTCCTCTCTCAATTGCGGAATAGATCCAGGTGCGCCAGATGACCAGATATAATTGTATGTACCATTAATGACGGTTCCTCCGTCGGGAATGACAAGGCCTGTGCCACTACATTGATTGAAACAAACGGCATCTGAGGGCACCACGACCAGTGTCAGTGGGTCAGAGAAAGAAATCTGTACATCGCTGGATTGTTCGCAAAAAGCGCCGTTGCTGTCGGTCCATGTCAAAATGGGTTGTCCCCCTCCTGGAATGTTGTACGTCGCAATGGCGTTGGGATCATTTATATCGCTGAAAGAAACTTCGTCCGGACCAGTCCAGGTACCCACACCAACAGGGGTGGAACCATTCAATTGATAGGTAAGATCGCAGGCAACAGCATTCTGTCCGGCGAAAGCATTGGTCTGACAGCAAGTATTGTTGGATGCCGGAAGAATGGTGATGTTGAGAAGTGATGTACCTGTGCAGAAACCATTGGAAATTTCGTATTGCAGGGAAAGATTTAATCCTTCTGGAAATTGTGTTGGATTAAAGGAATTGGGAAGCGTCTGACCACTTGCCAGATCAGTCCA
>JBBSDD010000065.1:0-9665 GCA_038249755.1 Flavobacteriales bacterium
ACTTTCAAATTGGGATGGGGATCATCAACTACAAGATATCGCGCCGACGATATATTACAAGGTTCTATATCATATTTTGGCAGGAGCCATGAAGGATGAATTGGGTGAAAATGTATTTAAAGAATTTCTTCAAACCCATTTATTTAGTTCGGCCTATCCCAGACTTATAGCCAATGATACTTCATCCTGGTGGGACAACAGTGAAACTAAAAATCAATCTGAAAATCGCGAAAGAGTTTTTTATGAGGCCCTCAAAATTTCTATTGGTGAGCTAGAAGATCAGTTGGGCGAAGACCCTGAAAACTGGAAATGGGAGCGTGTGCATACAGTGGAGCATCCACATCCGCTGGGCACTGTTTCTGTTTTGAGAGGTTATTTTAATGTCGGTCCATTCCCCGCGCCAGGTGGGCGCGAGACGATCAACAACGCGGGATTTACGCTCAATCCGGATGGGATATATGAAGTGAGTTATGGGCCAGCCATGCGGCGCATCATTGATTTTTCAGATATCGAAAACGCCATTTCCGTATTGCCAACCGGCAACAGTGGCAATGTGATGAGCCGTCATTACAGCGATCAGGCGCGGCTGTTTGTTGAAGGTCGATTCCGGCCTATGATGATAAACAAGAAAGAGATTAAAAAATCGGCTAATAAGTTGGTAATAAAAGGCAAATGAGGTAACCTTTCTGCCCTAAATGAAGTAGAATCTGCCAAAATTTAGCCGGTTGATTTTACGACTGATTCTTACATTTTCTATACTGCTTGTTGGTCGTTTTTCATACGGGCAATTGGTTGTCACCAATACAGCCACACCCGATTCTTTGGTAAATAGCGTGCTGCTCGGAAATGGAATCACAGCCATGAACCTGACATTTAATGGATCGTCCGGATCAAATGCAAATAAACAATTGGGGTATTTTGCAAACGGATCGGGGAGTATTGGCTTGTCAAGTGGCATCATCCTCGCCACCGGCGGAACAAGTGTGGCAATTGGACCCAATGATATTCCTTCAGCAACGGTAGCCATACCTGACGGAACTGAAATCATATCTGAACCCGATTTGCAACAAATCATTGGTCCAGTGGCCATACATGACGTCGCCATGATGGAATTTGATTTTCAGGCTGAGGGAGATACCCTGCGTTTTCGTTTTGTTTTTGCCAGTGAAGAATACAATGAATACACTTGTTCGCCTTACAATGATGCTTTTGGTTTTTTTATCTCTGGTCCGGGCATCACCGGCAATCCAAATTACCAAAACAATGCCCTGAATATTGCGCGCATCCCGGGCACCAATGTACCAGTTGGTATCAATACGGTAAATCAGGGGTTTCCCGGGGCATTTGGAGCCAACTCTGTTTGTAATGCGGTAAGCAGTGGTTGGCAAAACAACCAGATCTATTTCGTGAACAATGCAGAAAACACGGACCCAACGACCACACAGTTTGACGGCTTTACCAAGCCATTACTGATAGAAATCCCTGTGGTTTGCGGCGGGATTTACCACATTAAGCTGGCTATTGCCGATGCGGTGGACAGAAACAACGATTCCGCTGTATTTATTGAAGCGGGTAGTTTCTCGAGCGAGGTTCCGCTGGAAGTGGCTGTATATATCGATCAGCCCGATATTGACGAACCGGTGCTCGAAGGATGCAGTGTCTTCGAACTAAAACTTTCCCGGTCGGACAGTACCCGGGTAAAAACCGTTTACCTCCGTACGATTGGCCTCGCCAATCAGAATGCTGTAATGCCCGATTTGCCTGAAAGCATTGAATTTGCCGTGGGCGAACGAAACAAAACACTGCTGATAGAAACACAGAATGATTTCGTTTTTTCGGGTGATCAGAATTTTACTTTTGATTTTCTTCAACCTGCTGTATGTGATTTAGATACAGTAATCATTTCAATTCCTTTTTTCATTACAGATCGCATTGCCATGGTGGTGGATTTTCCAACTTCCGTTTGGCTGGCCTGCGACGAAAACGGAACGATCAATATTTTGCCGGAAGGCGGAAATCCACCTTATCAAATTACGTGGAATCAGACAGGCTTGTCTGGATTTCAACCCGACTTGTCCAATCAGGCGAATAACCTGATCTCGGCCACGATTACAGATTTTTGCGGATTGAATCAAGTTGCCATCGAAACAATGGTGGAACGGGAGGAATATCCGCCAATGATCGTTTCACTCACAGATTCGATTCAATTTAATTGTTTAACCCCGGTTCTCGTCCAGCCAGAAATCTCTGGCGGTTCTGGCGATTTTCTTTACAGCTGGCAACTAAACGGTATGGAAATTTCCAATCAACTTGTTCTAAATGAAATTATTACCAGTCCTGGTACGATTGTTTTCAATGTGGTTGATCGCTGCGCCGGATTGAAATCTGCTGAAATTGAGGCTGTTCCGGAAATCAATCCCATGGGTGTAAGCCTCGGAAATGACACCATGGCTTTGTGTACAGAGATGATCAGTTTTTCGCCGGTGATTCAGGGAGGGTTTGGCGGAAATTCATTTTTATGGTACCGCAATAACAATCAGGTTAGCAGCAATCCGGTCTTTACCTTTCTACCGGAAAGCACGTCCAGCATTAAGGTAGAGGTCACAGATGTCTGCGGTCAAAAGTCCAGCGATACCCTATTTGTGTATGTGGACAAGCCGGAACTGATTGTGAACCTACCCGCTGATACTGTGATTTGCAAAGGCGATATTCTCTATCTGGAACCATCGGTTTCGGGTGGGTTTGGGGCTTACACTTTCTTTTGGCCTTCAACGGGCAGCACGGCGGGCGCTATTTCAACGCAGCCTGATGCGAATCAGGCTATTGAGTGCGAGGTGACTGATGCCTGTTCTACCAAATCAACTGTTTTTATAACAGTCGACGTTCAGGAAGTGGTCGCATCATTTCAATTTGATTATGAAAATGAATTCAGTTTATTGCAAAACTTGTCGAGTCCAGATTGCATTTACGAATGGATTCTTCCGGATGGCAGTATTTCAAATCTTTTTCAACCAATTTTCGAACCCCAATCCGGACAGGAACACGCCGTATTCTTATCGGTGCAAAATGAATACGGTTGTGAAGCCACTTCAGTGGAATTTTATGATCCGCCTTTGCGGATTTTTATCCCTACCGCATTTACCCCTGATGGCGATGGATTGAATGATATTTTTAAAGCGGAGGGGCAATTCGTTGGTTCATTTCACTTAATGATTTTTGAACGGGGGGGACGACTCGTTTTTGAGAGCCATGATATAAGTAGAGGTTGGCGTGGCGACAACATTTCTCAGGAGGATTTTTCTGTCGGAAACGGCATTTACGCCTATCGATACGTAGCCAAATCGATTACGGGAGCAGTGCTTGAAGGCAAAGGTCAGGTTCTGATGATCAGATAAGTATATATGAAGCTGGATTTATATCAATCGGCCATCATTTCGGAAACTTCCTTTCCGATGTAACTTCCCAACGCCACACCCATACCACCGAAACGCACCGCGCAAAAAAGCCCCGGATTGAGCTCTTTTACAATCACATCTTTCGAATCTCCCATACCCATGATGCCGCTCCAGCGGTAGTCAATGGTGTAATTTTGGTCGGGAATGATGATTTCCGAGAGAAGATTTTCGAGGTAAGTCTGGATGGTCGAAGTGGTTTCCATAACGTCTGTGTTTTCCGTCTCCATATCGGTTTGACGACCGCCTCCCAGCAGAATCCGGCCATCAATATTCCGGAAATAATTGTAACCCCGATCGTGGTGGAAAGCACCTTGCACTTTCAGGCCTGGAATGGGCGAAGTGACCAACACCTGGGCCCGGCAGGGGCGAACATCTACCGAGGGCAATAATGTTCGCGCAAAACCATTGGTCGCTACCAGCACTTTTCGAGCTTTTACATCACCAAATTCCGTCATCAATGTTGGATTATTTCCTCCCGTATCAAGACCATTGACAGTGATCCCATTAAAAATTTCCACACCTTCCTGTCTGGCAAGTTTCACCAGATTTTTCATCATCAGGCCCGTATCGATCATGCCTTCTTCCTTATTTTCGAGCATATTCGATACTTTCGAAAATCCAAATGAATCAATTTTCGATCTTGCATCCCAAAATACCTGTTTTCCAATGGCATTCACCATTTCTGCATTCAAATAGCTTAAGCTTCCGAGACATTTCCTGTAGGTTTCATATTCCTCTGGAAGGAATATCTCATATCCTCCGGAGTGCTCATACGACAGATTTGCATCGCCCAACAATAGCCGAAGCAGCGCCAGACCTTTATATCTTTTTTCGATCAAAGTAAAAACAGCCTTTTCTGGTTGGGTATCCAGATCATCCAGGATTTCCGACACACTGCCAAAACAGGCAAATCCAGCGTTTTTTGTGCTTGCTCCGGTGGGAAGAAGTCCTTTTTCAAGAATGGCAATACCAGCAAGGGGAAATCTGCGTTTAAGAAAGATCGCCGAAGTTAAACCAGTGATACCACTACCAACGATGACAAAATCCCAACTTTTCCAAAGATGCTTGTACTCCCAGTAACTAAAGTTCAAAACCTGACGTTTAAAAATGAATACATATTAGACGCGAAAGAAAGATATTTTTCTTCGATATTTGCATAAAATGGCTCACCTGCAAGACCCATTCTGTCAAAGCATCTTTCGTAAGTGGCTCCCGGCAATTCTTTTGCTGTGGGCACTTGCATGTTTGCCTGTATCTCAGGTTTTTTCGCAGGATGATCTGAATGTTCACGGCACCGTCTCTGATGCCATGACCTCCTCCAAGCTTGACGCTGTAAAAGTTACTGTGAAAAAGGATGGGTCGGCACACAACACTGTCACCACCAGGGCAAATGGTAAGTATGAATTTTACCTTGCCAGCAATTCCAAATATGAATTCTTTTTTGAGCGGGAGGGATATATCACCCGAAATATCGTCATCAATGCCAAAGGCATACCAGAAGAAGTAGTCGGAGCAGGGATCATTATGCCCACCGACATGACCTTGTTCAATTTTACTGAGGCCATGAAAGATGCTAATCTCTCGGTTTTCGATCAGCCAATCGGTATCGCTTCATACGACGCGGTTCTCAAAGATCTCGTGTGGGATTTCAACCATACAAACAGGGTGAAGGGTGAAATAAACGCCTTCATTCGTGATATTGAAAAAAAGCAGAAGGAGATGGATAAAGAGGCCTCTGCTGAAGAAAAAGCCCTCGCAGCATCCGAAGCGCAGTTTGTGAAATACATGGCCGACGGGGATGCTGAGATGGGTAAAAAAGGTTACGAATCGGCGGTGACCAATTATAAAGCAGCAGTTGCCCTGAAACCGGCTGATGCCAGTGCAAAAACAAAACTTGCGGATGCCGAAAGCAAATGGAAAACGCAGAAAGAGGCGGATATGCTCAATGCCGATTATACGGCTGCTGTCGATGCTGCCGATGGATTTGTGAGGACAGAAGAATATGCAAAAGCCGTGGCAAAATATCAGGAAGCACTGAAATTGAGGCCTGCCGAACAATATCCAAAAGACAAAATCGCAGAAACCAACAAAATCATTGCCGATAAGGCAGCCAGCCTGGCCAAACAGGAAAAGTTTAATCAATTCATGACGCAGGGCGAGACCGCTTTCGCGGAAAAAGAATATGCCAATGCGATCAAGGCATATGAAGAAGCGTTAAAAATCTTACCAGACAATCAGGAAGCGTCCGGGAAACTGGCAAAGGCGCGGGATGCAGTGAAAAATGCCGTAGAACTGGCAGCATTGGATGCCCAATACGACAAACTCGTAAAAGACGCTGATGTGAAATTTGCAGCCAAATCATATGAAACGGCAAAATTAGACTACGCCGCAGCATTGCAATTGAAGAAGGACGAGCCTTATCCGGCAGAACGCATTTCTGCGATTGATGCAGCGTTGAATCAGTTGACGCAAGCCGCAGAAAAGCAAAAGGCTTTTGACAAGTTGATGGCCGATGGCAATTCCTCCTTGTCAAAACAGGATTTTACTTCAGCTATAGGTCATTTTGAAGGGGCCCTGGGCATATTTGCAGACAATGCAGATGCGAAAACAAAACTTAATGAGACCCGAAATCTGCTCGCCGAAAAAGAAGCCGAAGCCGACAAGGCGGCGAGATATGCGGAAATCATTTCTGCTGCTGATAAAGATTTTAAATCTGAATCTTTTGCTGAAGCAAAATTAAAATATGAAGAGGCCCGGACCGTAAAACCTGACGAAACATATCCCATCGATCAGCTCGCGAAAATCAATACAACCCTTTCGGCCCTGGCGGCAGTCGATGCAAAAAAACAAGCTTACGGGCAGGCCATGGCAGCGGGTAATTTAGCCGTGGGTGCCAACAATTTCAGCGAAGCGATCAAACAATTTGAAAACGCGCTGGTGGCTGTGGCCAATGATAAGGATGCCCAGAAAGCTTTGGAAGACGCGCGCACCAAAAAAACAGCGTATGAAGCGCAGGCAGCAACGGAACAGCAATATACGGATCTCGTCGCCCAGGCAGACAAAAAAATGTCAGGTGATCAGCTGGCAGAAGCCAAAACAGATTACCAGGCCGCTTTAAAATTGAAACTGGCGGAATCTTATCCTTCCACTCAAATTGCCTCCATCGAATCGACGCTCGCGCAACGGGCCAAAGAAGCCGCTGATGCAGCAGAAATAGCTGCACTGCGGGCACAATTTGACGGTATCGTCAAAAAAGGTGATGATGCCATGGCCTCCAAAGATTTTGGTAAGGGCATCGCTTTTTATGAGGAAGCTTTAGACCTGATTTCAGATGATGCAGGTGTGAAGGCAAAATTGGAGTCAGCCCGTGCGGGATTGTCTGCAGCGGAATCGGCGGCAGATCTCAACAAACGCTACAATGATCTTATCACAAGTGCCGATGCCCAATACAAGGATAAGCAGTACGATGAGGCAAGAGCAGTTTATGCGGAAGCTGCACAACTCAAAGTTGATGAAAGTTATCCCAAATCACAGATAGCGAAAATTGATACAGAAATTGCGGCAACTGCTGAAGCTGAGAAAGCCGCGATCAAGGCCCGATTCGATGCAGCAATCGCCAAAGGAGATGAAGCTGTAAAAGCCGGAAATTTTATGGGCGCTGTGGGATTTTATGAAGAATCTCTGGTAATCGTTCCAGGCGATCCAAGAGCCCAGGACAAACTCGACAAGGCAAAATCAGGTCTGTCGGCGGCGGAATCAGCAGCCGAACTGGATCGCAACTACAATGCGCTAATCGCCAATGCCGATGAACAATATGCGGCCAAACAGTATGAAGAAGCGCGATCGGTGTATCAGGAGGCGGCTCAGGTAAAGCCTTCAGTAGATTATCCAAAACAGCAGATTTCGAAAATTGATGAAGAACTGGCTTCAAAAGCTGCGGCTGAAGCCAGTGCGGAAATGCAAGCACGGATCGAAAAGGTCAATGGGTTGGCACTTGCGGGTGACAATGCGCGGAAATCCAAATCATTTGAAAACGCCATTGCAAAATATGAGGAAGCGCTTGGTTTGATGCCCGAGAGGACGGATATTCAGCAAAAAATCTCAGATACAGAATCCGACATGTTGGCTGCCATGGAATCAGCCGCTTCGCAGAAGGTTTATGATGATGCAATCGCTCAGGCGGATAAAGCTTTTGACAAGCAAAATTGGACTGAAGCTAAATCTGCCTATGAAACAGCTGTTTCCATCAAATCTTCTGAGGCATATCCGAAAGAGCGCATTACAGATATCAATAACAAGATGGAAGCCTTGGCCCGGGAAAAATCAGCTGCGGAAACAGAATTGCTGATGCGCGATTTCAACAAGGCCATCAATGCCGGTAATGATCATTTGGCGAAAGGGAAGTACGACAAAGCCCTCTCATCTTATGAAGATGCCTTGTCTCTCATACCGGACAGTGAAATCGCCTTGCAAAAGATCGCGGAAGTCAATCAAATACTTGGTGCAGAGTCTGAAGCCAATGCGGCCAATGTGGCATATCAGTCTGTGATCAAGGAAGCTGACGACCTTTTCGCAGAAGAAAGTTACGAAATGGCGAAAATGAAGTATGCCGATGCCAGGGAATTGAAGCCATCTGAACCTTATCCGCCAAAAAAGATTGGTGAAATAGATTTTCTTTTAGAAAAACAAATACTGGCCGAACAAGCCAGTGAAACCGCTTCTGTGGATCGGGCATACAACGATGCGTTGCGGGATGCTGATGATTTGATGCGGACGCTTTCTTACGAATTGGCTATTTCGGGTTATCAGGACGCTTTGGAAATAAAACCAGCGGAGTTATATCCCACCAGCCAGATAGAAAGAGCACAGTTGTTGATTTCTGAAAGGGAACAAGCCATCAAAGATCGACTCTTGAAAGAGGCTCTTGCGCTTGAAGCCAAAAACAAAAAACCGAAAGATAATTTTCAGACAGTAAACAGCAATTCGGAAGAGCAGGCGGAGGATTTTATGCGGGACGCCAGAGAAGCCCAGGAAAAAGAAAAATATGAGCGAATTAAAAAACAAAAGTCTCAAATAGCTGCGACGCTCGAAGAATACAATCAGCAAGGTGAGATGAATCGCCGGAACAATTCTGAGACGATAGATTCTTACAGCGAAGCCAATCAATTTGAAGAAGGTAAAAGCCGGTACGATTCCAGGGTTAAGAATTCGGTGAAATATAAAAAGGCTTTGTTGGCCAATACAGAAAAACGGTCGGAAACAGGCATGGTAAGATTGCGAGACGCGGCAAATGAACTCGAAGCCACAAAGGAAAATCAAGACAATTTAAACCAGCAAAGAGCACAGGAACAGAATGAGCGAATCGCGCGGGAGCAAGCGTTGAAAGACGAACAACTCAAGCAGGTCGAAGATTGGAGCAAGAAAACCTATGCCAATAGAAAAGCACAGAATACAGAGATTCGCCAAAAAGCGGTAAGTCAGTATGCGCGCAATGAAAAAGCCGAAGAAAAGCGAAGTGCCAATTCGAAGCGCGTAATTCAGGAGATCGAAGAATTAAATTCGGCAAGGACAAACCGGGCACAGGAAGAACTGGAAAAAATCAGAACTACCAGTCAGGATATGCGCAAGGCTGCAGCAGAAAACCAGTCTGATATGCGCGCCAAGGGTGAGGCCAGATTGAGCAATTCTGCAAGGGAATCTGCCATTCAAAAAGAGAATATAGAAAAAGCCCTTTTGGAGGGACAGGCTTATTCTGACGAGCAGCGAATCAAAAACAAGGAAGAGGTAAATGCACTTCAGCGCGGCGCAAAAGAGGACACAGACTACCACCGCACCGAACTCGCTCTGGAATATCCGCAAGGTGTAACTGAAGAAAGTTCCACACTTGGAAATAAAGTAATCATCACGCGTTTTGTGGTAAAGGGCAACAGGGGAGATGAGTACAAAAAGGTATTGGACAAAGCCGGCAACTACTATTTTAAAAATGGCCAGTCGATCTCAGAACAAACCTGGAACCGCGAAACCCTCGACACATTCTACAAAAAAGACTGATGAACAAGCCGGAATACGTCTGGAAACGCGGAAAAGTAAAGTTTTACATCGACGAGAAGCTTTACGGGTTTCTTGAAGATGAAGCTGATGGCGCAGAAGTGTTCATTCCTGTGGCAGGCCTGATTGACGAAATCAAAAAAAATGATCTGGTTCAATACA
>JBBSDD010000066.1:0-9590 GCA_038249755.1 Flavobacteriales bacterium
ATTCTACACCTTCATTTCATTCATTAGCTCTCATGAAAAAGCCTTCCAACAACAAAAAGAAAGATGTAGATATCGAAAGCGAAAAGGATCTCTACATTATTGCCATCGGCGCTTCAGCGGGTGGTATGGAAGCCATTCACCTGCTTTTTGATTACACCCCCGAAGACGGGGTGGCCTATGTGATCATCCAACACCTCTCGCCCGATCATCAAAGCTTCATGGCTGAGCTCCTGGCCAAACACAGCAAGCTTCAAATTACAGAGGCCGAAGACGATATGTACATTCGACCGAATCAGGTATACCTGATGCCCAAGGGAGTGAACATGACGATGCGCAACAGAAAATTGCAAGTATCTAAAAAACGTAATGTTCAGCCCAATCTGGATATTGATATTTTTCTGAACTCGTTGGCAGAAGATCAGGGCGAAAAAAGTATTGCGGTGATTCTTTCGGGTACTGGCACAGATGGCACGAAAGGAATTGCTGCCATAAAGAAACATGGCGGTATGGTGATCGTGCAGGATCCTGAAAGTGCCAAATTTGACGGCATGCCCATCAGTGCCATCGAATCAGGCAATGCGGACTTCATTCTCCCCCCACAGGATATTCCCGGGGAAATCATTGCTTATTTAAAACGGGATATTCTTCAAAATACGTTCACGAAGCAAATTTCAGATGGAGATGAAGCGTCTCTGGTCGAAATCATCGATCTGATTCAAAAAAATACACCGTTGGATTTCTCTGATTATAAACGTCCGACCATTGTCAGAAGGATCGTCATCCGGATGACAGAGAACAAAGTTCCCACCCTTGCCGCGTATGTTGATTTCCTGAAGACCAATCCGTCTGAAATTAATGTCCTCGCAAAAGAATTTCTTATCAGTGTTACAAATTTCTTTAGAGATACGGAGGCCTTTGAAGTGATGAAGGAAAATGTAATTCCCAAAGTGATCGATGGCAAGATGTTGGTGGACACCTTGAGGGTGTGGGTAGTGGGTTGTGCCACTGGTCAGGAAGCTTATTCGCTTGCCATCCTCATCATGGAATATCTTACAGAGCGCAAAAAGGACCTGGAGGTTAAGATTTTTGCCAGTGACATTGACAAAGACGCGCTGACACATGCCACAAAAGGCGTTTTTTCCGAAGAAAATGTTAAGCATGTTTCAGAAGAACGTCTCAACAGATACTTCACCAAAGATGGTAATAAATACAAGATCCGGGACAACATTCGGAAAATGGTCATTTTTGCCAACCACGACATTGTAAAGCAGCCACCTTACGGAAAAATTGATATTATAAGTTGTCGGAATGTATTGATTTATCTCAATCCTTTGTTACAGAAAAAAATATTGACATCCCTTCATTTCTGCCTCAATCTGGACGGATATTTGTTTCTGGGTCCGAGTGAAAGCCTGGGCGATTTAAAGAAATCCTTTGCAGAAATTGACAAGAAATGGAAGATATATGAAAACACAGAGGTTTCTAAAAATCTGACCAATACGACCTACTTCACACCTGGTTTTGACAAAAAAATGATCAATCCCCTCACGGGCGTGACCACCTCAAAAAATAACAGAAGTACCAACTTCTCCGAAATGCTCAAAAATATACTCCTGGAAGAGTCGGGGTATCAAGCAGGAGTATGTGTGGACGAAGATTATAGAATCACCGAATCTTTTGGCGAAATTGAGAACTACCTATTGCCAAAAATATTCACTTATGACTTGCTGGAAATGTTGCCCGAAGCGCTTTCCATTGCTACTTCTACCCTTTTGCACAAGGCGCTTAATGGCAATAAAAAGGGCCTTGTCAAGGATGTAAAATTCAAAAAAAATGAATCATTACATTCGGTAAATGTTTATGTAAAACCATATTTATCTGACAAAACAACAGATCAAACAACCATAGTCGTCCTCTTTAGTGGGAAAGAACCAAAAAAATTGACAAAAAAAGAAATAGAAATATACGACCACGAAACCCATTCCAATATCCATCTTGAGGATATGAAAGATGAGCTCTCAGCAACCAAACAAAAACTGAGAGAATCTTTTGATGCGCTGGACTTATCAAATGACAATATTTCAGCTTATAATGAAGAATTAATTTCCAGCAATGAGGAAATGCAAAGCATCAATGAAGAACTGCAATCGGTAAATGAAGAATTGCAAACTGTAAACCACGAATACCAGCAAAAAATAAAAGAACTGGCTGAATTAAATGACGATTTGAATAATTCTTTCAAAGGAACCATCAACGGTCAACTTTATGTGGACAAAAATCTTGTGGTCAGAAAATTTACGCCCTCTGCGGTGAAGCAGGTCAATCTCAAAGAAAGCGATACCGGACGTGCACTCAGCGATATATCTACCAATATCAAATTTGCTACTCTGATTGACGACATCAACGAGGTTATTCATAATTCAGAACCAAAAGAAAAAGAGGTACAAACCACCGATGGCAAGTGGTATCAAATGATGATTATACCATACATCAAACAAAATGACCAAAAAGACGGTGCGGTCATCACATTCAACGATATAACGGAATTGAAACAGGCACAGGATAAATTATCCATGATCAATGCAGACCTCGGAACGTTTATTTATTCTGCTTCCCACGATTTACGCGGTCCTTTGGCGAATATTGGGGTACTCATTGCCTATTTGCATGAGGCGGAGGACCTTGACGAACCTGAAAAGAGAGAAATGATGGAGATGGTAAACAAAGCACTTATAAATCTGACGGAAACAATCAATGAGCTCTCTGATATAGCCAATATAGAAAATGAAATAGAGGACGTAAAATCCATCAATATTCAAGACCTGTTGGAAAATGTGGAATTGGGCATTGGAGATACCCTGAAAAGTTCAAATACAAAAATAAATCGTGAATTAATTGTCAAGGAAATTCCCTTTTCAAAAAAACATTTGCGCAGTATTTTATCCAATCTCATTGGCAATTCCATCAAATATAAATCTCCTGGCCGGGATCCGGAAATTACCGTGCGTACTGAGCGTATTGCTGACCGGGTGATTCTGTCGATTCAGGACAATGGTTTGGGTCTGGACAATAAAAGGATAAATGATATATTCACCAAGTTCAAGCGCCGCCACTCCCATGTGGAAGGAAAAGGAATTGGTCTTTTTCTGGTCAAAAAAATTATGGACAATGCGGGAGGAGAGGTTCAGGTGGAAAGTGAACCAGGCGTCGGCACGACCTTCAAAATGATTTTTAAAAATTAATATCAAATCACGGCCACTTTTTTTTGCAATGCAGAATTCGTATTGAACAAAGACTCAAAACGCGTTAAGCTGCATCCGAAGAAATGTGGCAAATTGTTAAAGATGGAGTCCGCACTCTGTTTTGGGACTGTTGTTCAACCGACCATCGCGGTCGGCACCCGGCACCGTGCAATGGGTGCAGCCTAGTGAATAATACCCTGTGGAAACCAGCGGATGAAAGGGAAGATGATGGTCTGTTATAAACGCATCTCTCGCTTCACGCGAAATATCCAAAAGCGGATAAAATTTCAAAATTCCCTGTCGTTCTTCAAAAATATTCAGCGATGAGCGGTGGTCACTTTGCCACGACATCAGTCCCGAAACCCATACCGAATAGTTTTTCTTCAATTCGTGTAGCGGTTCTACTTTATTGATGCTGCAGCAGTAATCCGGATCCTTTGTCCAGGTTTTGTCTTTTGTGGTGAATGCGTGTTTTGAAGCCTCGGCTTTCACATCTTCCACATTCAAATCGTAGAGCTGGGTGAGGTAAGCTTTGTACACCAGCGTTTCCGCAAAATGATATCCAGTATCGATAAAATGAACTTTTTGCATTTTATTTTCTTCCGAAAAAAGCTTTAAGAGCAGTGCAGATGTTGCCGCAAAAGAAGATGTCAACATGATTTCCTCCGGATCAAAATCCAGGTACAATTGGGCGACCCGTTGTTGGGGCGTCAAGAGCACATATCTTTCGTTCAATGCGTGGAGCTCTTCTGTGGATAAAGATATTTTTGTGGTATTTACGTTCATTTTTAAGGATATTTTATTTGAACTTAAAGTGTTCAATTATCAGTAGGTGCAAGATGAATGACCAAATTATCCAGCGAATTTGTAATCTGAATCTGGCATCCCAGCCGGCTGTTGGGCTGCACAAAAAATGCCTGATCGAGCATTTCTTCCTCCGCTTCCGATTTTTCCGGAAGTTCGTGTGCCGAGAGCACGTAACATTGACACGACGCACAAAGCGCCATCCCCCCGCAGGTTCCTTCCACCGGCAACTCTACCGATTTGCAGAGCTCCATCAGATTCAAATTCATATCAGATGGCACTTCGAGCGGATGATGCTTTCCCTCCCGGTCTATAATCGTAATATTCACCATCAGATTGAAATATATTCCGCTTTTTTTGTTTCTTTTTTCACGCCGTCAAAACCTGTAATTCCATTCACCGTGGTATATTTCATCACGAATTTTTTGTCGGGATTGATAATCGAATAGGCAAATTGAACAGCCACCGCCGCTTCGTGAAATCCACAAAGGATCAGTTTCAATTTCCCCGGATAAGTATTCACGTCGCCCACCGCAAAAATCCCGGGAATATTTGTCCCGTAATCAAGGGCATTGTTCACCTTGATGGCATTTTTTTCAATGTCCAATCCCCAATCACCGATCGGACCCAATTTTGGCGAAAGCCCAAAAAGCGGAATAAAATAATCGGCAAAAATCGCTTCCATATTTCCGTTGATGCGCTGCACGATGGTCGTTTCGAGATGTGCATCTCCCTTCAAATCCACCACTTCGGCATCGGTCACCACGTTGATTCTTCCACTCGCCGCCAATACAGCCAGTTTTTGTACAGATTCCGGAGCGCCACGAAATTCTCTGCGTCGGTGAATCAAAGTGACTTTCGCTGCCACACTTTCCAGAAACAAGGCCCAATCAAGCGCCGAATCTCCCCCACCGGAAATCACAATGCGCTTGTTGCGGTATTTTTCCGGATCTCTGACGATATAATCCACTCCCTTATTTTCAAAATCTGCGATATTGGCAATGGGCGGTTTCCGTGGCTCGAAAGATCCCAGACCACCTGCGATAACCACCACGGGGGCATGGTGCAGGAGGCCCGAGGCAGATGTCACCACAAAACTTCCGTCATCCAGTCGTATAATCGTTTCTGCGCGTTCGCCCAGTGTGTAACCGGGATTGAACGGTTTGATCTGTAGTTCCAGATTCTTTATCAGGTCACCGGCCAGTATTTCCGGGAAACCGGGAATATCGTAAATCGGTTTTTTCGGATAAATTTCTGCACACTGTCCGCCAGGCACGGGCAAGGCATCAATAACGTGGCACTTCAACCGCATCAATCCCGCTTCAAATACGGTAAATAACCCCACAGGGCCCGCGCCAATTATTAAAATATCAGTTTTTATCATGTCTTTGTTTTGTTCTGTTTATTTGTTGATGAAATGTTCTGTCATTCTATTCATTTCCTGTACTTTCGATTCAAAGCCGCCTTTCAGTGTGCTCCTGTACTGATTTAAATTGTCCAATAAAACGTTGATATCTTCCGGAATAATGTCTTCGAGAAATTGCCGGATTCTTTTTGCCATGGTTGGTGACTTTCCATTGGTTGAAATGGCAATTTTCAAATTTCCTTTTGTCACGATTCCACCCATGTAGAAATCACAATACTCCGGCGTATCCGCGACATTCACCAGGATATTATTCACTTTGCAATCCCGGTATATTTGAATGTTGACTTCTGGTACATTGGTTGCGGCAATTACGATTTGTTTATTGACCAAATGCCGGAGATCGTAACGCGTTTGGAACAGAATTACCCTGTGTTTGTTTGCCAATTCAACCACTTCGTCCAAAAATGTTTCGGACACCACCGTGACCTGTGCGTGGGGACTCGATTTCAAAAGAAATCCCAGTTTTTCAAACCCTACATATCCCCCACCGACAATCAATACCTGAAGCTGATGCACCTTTAAAAATATGGGATACAATTCATTTTTCGATTCCATTGTTTTTTTTTTGATTGTATTAGGTATTAAGTATTAAGTATTAGGTATTAAGTTTTATGACTCTCTATACATGTTACTTAATACCTTGTACTTGACATTGTACTTAATACCTGGCCCTTAATACCTGGCACTTAATACCTTGTACTTAATACTTTGTACTTCATACCTTGTACTTCATACCTTGTACTTAATACCTGGCACTTAATACCTTGTACTTAATACCTGGTACTTCATACATCGTACTTAATACTTGGTACTCAATACACAATACATTACCTACTTCCGTAGGTCGTTGAATGAAACTCTCGTGGATTTTCGGGATTATCATATTGATTTCTTTTTGGTCACCAATTCACTTCCTGCGATTTCCTCATAAAAACCGCGCAATTGGTGGCTGTGTCGTACAACTTCCCCAACCACAATGATGGCCGGAGAGTTGAGGCCTTTTCGTTCGGATACTTCCACGATGGAGTTTACCGTTCCCAGCGCCAATTTTTCGTAAGCCGTGGTTCCATTTTGAATAATGGCAACAGGTGTTTCTCCCTTTCCATATTTCTGAAAAAGGGTGATGATGGATCTCAATTTTCCCATGCCCATCAGGATGACCACGGTGGCTGAACTCTGAGCTGCCAATTTTAAATCGGCTGAAATTTTATTTTCACTGGTGGTGCCCGTTACCACCCAAAAACTCTCAGCCACATTTCGCAGCGTCAATGGGATGCCCTGAGATGCCGGAACCGCAGACGAAGAAGAAATACCAGGCACCACGGCGGTTTGGATATTAAATGTTTCCGCATACGCGATCTCTTCAGTTCCCCTCCCGAAAATGAACGGATCTCCGCCTTTCAATCTGACCACATGGCCATAATTGAGCGCGTGTTGTACAATCAATTCGTTGATCTCATCCTGCGAATAGATGTGATTTCCCTTTCTCTTGCCGACAAAAACCTTGACGGCTTGCGGTGCGTGTTTCAAGAGTTTTTTGTCGACAAGGGCATCGTACAAAATCACGTCGGCCTCGCGAAGGGCCTTCACACCTTTCAGGGTAATCAATTCCGGATCGCCAGGGCCGGCGCCTACGAGGGTCAATTTTGGTTTTTTTATTGTTTTCATGACTTTAAATTGCGTTTCTGTAGGCAGAAACTGTTTGGTAGAATTTTTCGGCGGTTTGTAAATATTCGGTTGCAAATTGTTGCGTCGGCTCATTTGCATTGATGGCAAAGACCAGGTCTGAAAATTTTCCGACACCCTGAAATGCGGGATCTGCTCCAAAAACTTCATCGAAAAGATGCACCACATCCACCTGGGTATTGGTCTGTTTGTCTTTGGTCAGGAGTACCGCTTTCGCCGTATTGATCATGGAAGAATATGCGTGGTAGATGCTGTCAGCCCATACACCCAATGTCAGAGACTGTTTCGCATTGTCGATTTTTTCTTCGGTTTCGAAAAACAGCGTGGCCACGAGGTCGATAATGACGCCAGCACATTCGCCCACTCCGATTTCTTTTTTAAAAGTTTCCGTATGGCCCCAGTCGATGTATTCATCTTCCAGAAGTTGGGTCGAATCGGCAAGGGGTTTGAGCAAATCATAAAAATACTTTTCGCCCACCCGATCATAATATGCGAGAAAAGAATCACCATGATTATTTGTCTCAAAATCATTCAAAATTTGACGCAAGGCATTGGGGCCCCGTTTACTGGGAATTTTAATGATCTTTTTGGCAAATCGGCCTTCGCCATTGCCGATCGTGCCACCACCCAACAAAACCTGAAGGGCCGGTGCTACGAGTTTTCCAGCATTGATCGTCATGCCCTGAAATCCGATATGCGCCATCATATGCTGTCCGCAGGAATTCATACATCCGCTGATTTTGATGGCGAGCTCGCTGTTTCTCAAATAATGTGGATACTCTTCCGTCAATACTCTTTCCAGTTCCTTGGCGATGCCGGTGCTGTTGGAAATACCCAGATTACAGGTGTCTGTGCCCGGGCAGGCGGTGATGTCATTGAAAGAATTGTAACCCGGCAGGGCAAACCCCAGTTTATCCAATTCCAGATAAAAAAATGGGAGATGCGCTTCGGAAATGTTGCGCAACAAAATATTCTGCCGGATGGTCAATCGCAGCTCATTCCCGCCGTGGTTTTTCACGAGTTGTGCCAGCAAGCGCGCCTTGTCCGTATAAAAATCACCCAACGGCACCCGTATTCCGATTGCAAACAAACCTTCCTGTTTTTGGGCGATCACGTTCGTGTCTTTCCAGATCGCATATGCATTTTTATCCTGAATTGAATGTCCTGAAATATTCTGATCAACATGTGAAGTGGCTGCCTGAAATTCAACATCATCAACGGGATACGTGTGAAGGGAGAGTGCTTTTTGTTCTTCGGCGACGAGTGCCAGAAAAGCATCCTTTCCGATGTCATTAAACAGAAATTTCAAACGGGCTTTTAATCTGCGTGAGCGTTCGCCATGGCGATCAAAAACCCGCAATACACCTTCCATAAACGGAATGATTTGATCGCCCGACAGAAATTCATACACCACATCGGCGTGGCGCGGCTGGGAACCAAGCCCCCCACCGATCAAAACTTTAAAACCCTTTATTTCTTTGCCATTTTCAAGCTTTATTTTTGGAATAAATCCAAGGTCGTGCATGTACGTCAACGCGGTATCAGCGTCGGATGATGAAAATGCGACTTTGAATTTCCGTCCCATCTCCTGGCAAATCGGATTGCGCAGAAAAAATCTGTAAGTCGCTTCCGCAA
This sequence comes from Flavobacteriales bacterium, assembly GCA_038249755.1. Lineage (GTDB taxonomy): Bacteria > Bacteroidota > Bacteroidia > Flavobacteriales_D > Cryomorphaceae > JBBQZU01. Next base: position 8,794 of record JBBSDD010000066.1, read on the forward strand.
ATGGGGTCACGTCAAATGGCTCTTCGGTGTCAATTCCGGCCGTCTCAGATGCTGTGACGTTGCGCACGGTATTGCCGCAGGCTTCGCGCAGTGTCACATCGTCTTTTTCCAAATCGGCCCACAATTGCGGAGTTTCGTCCAAACTCACGAAGTGTATCTGAATATCCTGACGGGTGGTGATGTGCAGGCGCCCGGTGGAATATTTGTCAGATACGTCTGCGATGCGCAGTAGCTGTTCGCCGGTAAGTCGCCCGAAAGGCAGTTTCATCCGGATCATCTGCACGCCGGGCTGCCGCTGTCCGTATACACCCCGCGCCAGTCGGAGGCTACGAAATTTTTCATCATCAATTTTTCCTTCCTGGTGCAACCGGATTTTCTTCTCCAATTCGAGAATATCCTTTTCGACAACCTGATCTTCTAATTCGGTCCTGAAACTTTTCATCTGATTTTTAATTAAATGTGTGGGGATTGGGGTCATAAAAAAAGCCTTCCGTTTCGGGAAGGCTTGGGCTCGTTTTAAATTCGTTTCGCGCGATTATAAACTAAGTCATATCCCTTCCCCTTTCGGGAAAACAACAAGTGCAGCAGCAGCACATATTTGAGATATTCTTTGTTTTGATAATCATTTCAATCTTATTGTTGATTTAAAAAAAAAAGCCCTTCCGGTTCGGGGAAGGGCTTTTACAAAGTCTTTGCGATTCTATAATTTACAATCTTCCCTTCCAGTTTTGGCAGATACAACACTTGCACATATTCTGATTGAAGAGAATCATATTGTTTGAATTCTGATGCAAATG
>JBBSDD010000067.1:0-9587 GCA_038249755.1 Flavobacteriales bacterium
ATCTCGAACGGGAGCGCGGCATCACGATTAAGAGCCACGCCATTCAGATGGATTATGAATTTGAAGGCGAAAAATACGTGCTCAACCTCATCGACACACCTGGCCACGTAGACTTTTCTTACGAAGTGTCGCGGTCTATAGCGGCCTGCGAAGGCGCGCTCCTCATTGTGGACGCTACCCAGGGCATTCAGGCGCAAACGATTTCAAACCTCTACCTGGCCCTCGAACACGACCTTGAGATCATTCCCATTCTCAACAAGATGGACCTCGACAGCGCCATGCCGGAAGAGGTGACCGACCAAATCATCGAGCTCATTGGCTGCAAAGCGGAAGATGTGATTCCTGCCAGCGGAAAAACCGGTATGGGGGTTGCTGAAATTCTAAAAGCGGTGATCGACCGTGTGCCGGCTCCCGTAGGCGATCCCGAAGCACCGCTTCAGGCGATGATTTTCGACTCTGTGTTCAATTCTTTTCGCGGCATCATCGCTTATTTCCGCATCAAAAACGGCACGCTGAATAAAGGCGACAAGGTGAAATTTTTCAATACCGGCAAGCAATATTACGCCGACGAAATCGGAACGCTCAAGCTCACACCACTTCCGAAAAAAACACTCTACGCCGGAGATGTGGGCTACATCATTTCCGGAATCAAAGAAGCCAAAGAAGTCAAAGTGGGCGATACCATCACCCTCGTGGACCGTCCGAGCCAAGAGATGATCAAAGGTTTTGAAGATGTGAAACCGATGGTTTTTGCCGGGATTTATCCGGTAGATACCGATGAATTTGAAGAATTGCGCAGCAGCCTTGAAAAGTTGCAGCTCAACGACGCTTCACTTGTCTACGAGCCGGAATCGTCAGCGGCATTGGGTTTCGGTTTTCGCTGCGGATTTCTGGGCATGTTGCACATGGAGATCGTTCAGGAGCGACTGGAGCGGGAATTTGACATGACTGTGATCACCACCGTGCCCAACGTAGGTTACCGCGCCACCACAACCAAAGGCGTTAACCTTGTGGTAAACAATCCCAGCGAATTACCCGAACCGTCCACCCTCGCATCGGTTGAAGAGCCCTATATCAAAGGTCAGATCATTACCAAATCGGAATATGTGGGTCAGGTCATGACGCTTTGTATTGATAAACGCGGTGTGCTCACAAACCAGATTTATCTCACTGCCGACCGGGTTGAACTCTCTTTTGAAATGCCACTTGGCGAAATCGTTTTTGACTTTTACGACAAGTTGAAAACCGTGAGCCGCGGATACGCTTCTTTCGACTACCACCCCATTGGCTACCGCGAGAGCAAATTGGTAAAACTCGACATCATGCTCAACGGCGATCAGGTCGATGCCTTGTCAGCGTTGATTCACCGCGACAATGCCCACGATCTGGGCAAGCGCATTTGCTCCAAACTGCGTGAGCTCATCCCGCGCCAGCAATTTGAGATTGCGATTCAGGCTGCTATAGGAACCAAAATCATCGCCCGCGAAACGGTGCGCGCCCTGCGCAAAGATGTGACTGCCAAGTGTTACGGTGGTGACATTTCGCGAAAGCGAAAACTTTTGGAGAAACAAAAGAAGGGGAAAAAACGCATGCGCCAGGTCGGCAATGTGGAAGTTCCGCAGACAGCTTTTCTGGCGGTTTTGCAGTTGGATTGAGGTAAAACGCTTTCGTCCAAATGAGCTGAGTTGGGATAAAATTGTAAATTCGATTTCCATGGAGGACAACAGTCGTAGAAATATCAGTTTTTTCAATACCGATTCTCCGCTTACAAGCAAACGTGTGCGAATCATTTTGAGCCATCCGGAGGACGCCAAAAAACTTGCATCTGCGATCCGCGCAAACAAACACGGGAAAACGGAATCTTTTCAATTGAGCGAGAACGCCAGGGCCGCTTTAGCAAAATAGATGTTCGCCAATGAATCTGGCGACTTCCCAACGCGATATTTATTTCCAGTGTTTCGGGACCCGATCTGATTTCTAAATAAATCTTTGTGAATGACCCTGAAGGGGTCAAATGTTTATAGACACATCGTTCACGGTGAAAATGCCAGGTTTTGGCGGAATTTTTGCCTTTCGAAAGCAAAAATTGTAGCTAATCCGATCTGAGAGACGTGAATTATTTTCTATTCAAAGACAAAACCAACAACCCCACTCCAAAAAACCCAAACGCGCTCCACACAAACCACGTGCTGATCGGAAAATGCATGATATATGCGTAAATACCAACGAGCCACGAGACCTTTCCCCCGAAATAAAAATACTGGTAAATCCCTGTTTGGCGGTATTTCAAAAACCGCAGCACCATCACAACCAATAAAATAAACATTCCAAAGATCAGCGCGTAACCTCCATGGGGCCAATGCATCAAATCGGCTACGAACCAATACACAAAAAGTGCAATGGCGACGCCAAAACAAATGGCCGCCGCACGTGATCGCTCTTCAGCTTGTTCTATATCGAGTATTTCGTTTTCTGTATTCAAAACCGGAAGTTTTGAGATTGATACCGTCTTGAACGGAAGTTGGGAGAATTTGTTTTCAGACTGAATAAGGTGTAAAAAGCCTGAGGGGTTGCCAGTCCACATTAAAAAAAGAACCGACGATCTTTTCAAAAAACTTGCTACCTTTCACATCGCAACGGAAAATCAATCAAATGAGTGAGCGAAAATCCATCAAAAAGCCCGAGAACCCCGAATTAAGTCCTTGGTACGGTCGTCAAGACTGCCTCGCGGTCACTCCCTCAACCCGATTGATCCCAATATGTGAAGTGTTCGATGGCCAGGCGAATTTATTGCATCGGCAATCCCTGGATCTACCTGTAGATCAAGACGGAACTCATAAAATAATTCCGGAAATCAATTTTCCAAAAGGCATTATTCATCACAGATTCACATTTGAAGACGGTTCTCATTCTTCATATACAACCCTTAAACAATAATTTCAGATGACCCGTGCACTTTCTCAGAAAATCATCTATACCATTTGCCTGTCCTTTATTGGCTTTATTGCTTTGTCTCAAACAGACCAGAATTTAATTTACGCATCATTTCTCGGAGGAAATGTAAATGAGAATGCTCGTCAAATCGAGATAATGGCCGATGGTTCCTATGTATTATTGTGCAACACAGGGTCTGTCAATCTACCAGTTAGTGATAACGCCGAACAAAGTTATTACGCGGGTTCGGGTGATGCGTATCTGGCTAGATTTAGTGAAGAAAATCAATTGATTTATGCAACATATTTTGGAGGAAATTCAACCGATTCCGGGTTGAGTTTAACCTCCAAATCAGACGGGGGCTTTATATTGGTAGGTGGAACATCATCTCCAGATTTCACTGTAACTCCAGGAGCACAACAGCAAGAATTTTCACAAGTGATGGGATATGTTGCATCGTTTGACGAGAACAATGCGCTGATATGGAGTACTTTTGTAGGAGGATCTGGCATTGACAGAGTCTATGATGTAAAAGAAGGAATTGGCGGAAATATTTACGTTGTGGGAACCACCAGTTCTGATGGATTAGCTACACCCGGAGTATTTCAGGAAAATTTATCCCCCGAGGTTGAAACATCTTTTATTGCAAAGTTCTCAGAGGCTGGGCAACTTGTTTGGCTATCGTATTTTGCAGGTGAAAATGCGGGGATCCTATTTCCTCTCCTGGCCATTTCACCGGATGACGACCAAATTTATTTGTCTGCTTATACAATTTTTGATGGTATTCCTATGCTCAATTCTTTTCAGGAAAATTATGGAGGTGGAAGGGATGGAATCTTAGCTGCTTTTAATGCAGAAACTGGCGCATTAAACTGGTCAACTTATTATGGTGGTTCTAATGATGACGATATACGAAGTATTTCTGTAAATCCTGAAGGTACAATATTTATAATAGGTGAAACATCTTCAGACAACAACATATCATCGGCTGGCGCCCATCAGGAATTTCGGGGAGGATTTACCGATCATTACTTGACGGCTTTCAATAGTGATGGTCAGCGTTTATGGTCTACCTATTTTGGCGGTGAATTTTCAGAGGAGTATTTAGTCGACCTTTCTTTGACTTCAGATGACATTCTCCTCACGGGATATTCGGATTCACCTAATAATATAGCTGAAGGTAATCCTTATGAATCGGACAACTCAATCACCGCTGGAAGTCCTGAGATTGACGGTGGTTACATAGCTCGATTTGATCAAGAATCAGGTAATTTAATTTGGGGAACATATTTTCTTTCTTCTTGTACTGGTGGTTTTCCAGTTACTGTTGAAGCGATTAACAACTCTAAATTTATGATTGCTGCCATTATGAATGGCAATTGCGCTGGACAAATGACCGACGACGCATTTCAATCCAACCATGGTGGTTTATTGGATATGGCAGTTTTCATTTTCGAAGATGCCACCATCACCTCTACCAAAAATCCCGAAATTCTGCCCTTAACTGTTTATCCCAATCCGACGCGCGATGCGGTACGGGTTGAAATTCCAGGTCAGCTCTTTGCACCGATGGCTTTGCAGGTGTATGATGTCGCCGGAAGATTGGTTGTACAAAAAGCCACTTTCCAATCGGGAAATTTTCTGGACGTATCGAATTTGTCGCCAGCAATATATGTATTGCAGGGAATAGCGAATGAGCGGGTATTTCGCGCAAAAATTGTGATTGAAAAATAATACCTCGAATGATCCATCTCAAACTCTAAACAAGAAAGTTCTCATATTAAAAATCCACCTTTACAAACCAACTCACAGATGCCACGATTAATTTTCCTGCATTTAATAGCTGCGATCGGCTTATCCTTCATTGGTCGCATCGGCCACTCCCAAACCGATCAGAACCTGATTTACGCCACCTATCTTGGCGGAATAGGCTCCGATAGTGGAAGGCATATTGAAGTGATGTCCGATGGATCATTCCTTGTGGTGGGCATGAGCGAGTCGGTCAATATGCCTGTTACGGATGATGCCTGGCAAGGAGTTTGGGGTGGGCAATGGGACAATTACATTGCCCGCTTTGATGGTGACGGACAACTTACGCATGGAGGTTTTTTGGGAGGTGTTCAATTTGATACTCCTTACGGTCTGGCTATTAAAAACAATGGTGGTTTTGTAATCGTAGGCTCTACTTCATCCGATGATTTTCCAGTAACTCCAGGTGCTTATAATGAACAATTCATAGAAAGCATGGGCTACATTTCCAGTTTTGATGATGATCATCAATTGGTTTGGAGCACGTTTCTTGGTGGAGCAGGTCAGGATATTGTATTGGACGTAGTAACAGACGCGAACAGCAATGTATACGTAACTGGCAGAACCATAACTCCCGGACTAGCCACTCCGGGAGTTTTCCAGGATGCTTTTCCTGAAGGGTTTGCCGGTTCGTTTATTGCCAAATTCGATCAGGAAGGACAGCTGGTTTGGTTTTCATATGGCTTAGATGGCGCCATTGGAGAATCAATTGCGATTTCAATAGATGAAAATCAGGTATATATCGCTGGAAGAACGGGAAATGAAGATTTAACGGTTCTGAACGCTTATCAATCAAATTTTGGAGGAGAATCTGATGCCTTCATAGCCGCTTTTAACACCGAAAATGGCACCTTAACCTGGTCTACTTACTATGGCGGAGCAGGTATAGACGACATTCAAGATCTCGAAGTTGCGGAGGATGGAACGCTTTTTATCGCAGGAGAAACAGCTTCAGCGGACAATATGTCCACGCCGGATGTATATCAGGAGATGAATGGGGGGTTTTTTGATCACTTCCTGACCGCATTTAGTCCTGATGGAAATCGCATTTGGTCTACCTATTTTGGAGGAGAATTAAGTGAATCCTGGATAGTTAATATCTCTCTGACCTCAAGCGATATCTTAATGACGGGGCACACACGATCGCAGGAAAACATCGCTTTCGGGAATCCTTTTGAATCTGAAAATTCGGTTTCAGTAGATGATATATTCAATCGGGGGGCATACATAGCCCGATTTGACCAGGAAACCGGAAATTTAAAGTGGAGCACCTATTTTATGGCGAACTGCACCCAGGGATTACCCATCAATATTGCAGCCATTGATGATTTCAAATTTGCTGTTATCGGGAGCATGGGGTCAACTTGTGGGGGTTTCGTGACATCAGATGCGTATCAGCCAAACAATGGAGGGCTGAATGACTATGGTTTTTTCATTTTCGAAGATGCCACCATCACCTCTACAAAAAATCCCGAAATTCTGCCTTTGACTGTTTATCCCAATCCGACGCGCGATGCGGTACGGGTTGAAATTCCAGGTCAGCTCTTTGCACCGATGGCTTTGCAGGTGTATGACCTTACCGGCCGGATTGTTCTGGAGCAGGGAGCGTATCAATCGGGAAATATGCTGAACGTTTCCGCTCTTTCGCCTGGCTTGTATGTGGTGAAAGGACGACAGGGAGAACAGGGATTCAGTAGTAAATTGGTATTGCAGTAAAACCGACCATTTAATTGAAACCCCCGTGCAGAAAAAGCATGGGGGTTTTAATTTCACAAAAGTGGAAGAATCTTTTTCAGGACACAAGTTATTGTGGGCAATCACTTCACTCGGGCACTTTCCTCCTGTCATTTGATGGCCCATAAATTCCTTTCTTTTACTCTATCACAAAAGCGCATGAAGGTAGTTCGCCGAATCAATCAGTCCATTTTTGCGGAAGCGATCTAATATCTCAAATTCATCCAGATTGGGATTGGTCCGGTTAAATACCAAAGCTTTAAAAGCTACCAGTGCGAGGTGGGTATTTAGGTCAATGGTATCAGTTATAAAATCATCGGCAGTTTTGGCCGTTAACCCGAAGCTTGCTAAATAGACCGGAGGAAAATCTTTCAGGTTGTTTGTTACGATGATGTTCGCATTCGTTTTAATTGCAGCAGACAATACATGCCTGTCTTTTTCGTCGGGCAGCTCTAAAGCGTTAACAAGTGACTCGTAATTCTCAACCAACGCATCTGGGAAGGCACGCTGTGCTTTGTTCAATCTCTTTTTTATTTCTTCTTCAGGAATCCCCTTGCGTATCATTACATTTTCCCATTCTGCAAATATGTGCTTACTCCATTTTGGAGTGAAAAGATCATACGAGGCAAACCAAAAAAGCAGATCTCTGATATCGATTGGATAAATCACATTGGTATCAAGCACGCACGTAAATCTTACACTATGAATCATACAAACCGGATTCTTCGTCTGACTTCATTATTTCTGTCAGCACTCTGCGTTGTTCCGCTTTCATTTTTCTCTTGTAATCAAAAATGTCCTGATATTTGATTCTCCTGTGTTTGCCAACTTTTGTAAAGCTGATTTCCCCATTTTCAAGCAGTTTTACCAAATGTGGTCTTGAGCACCCCAGAATTTCCGCTGCTGCCTGAGTGGTAATTTCTGTTGCAACAGGAACAATAGATACCGGTTTGCCCTGACTGGTTTCCTTCAGAATTTTGGCCAGAAGTCGCAATGCTCTCAGAGGAATTTTAATTCTTTCGTTGGTTTCTTCGATTTCAATTTCAGGATATTCAGATTTAATATGATCCAACGCCGATGATAAGGCATCGTAAGACTTCATGGCTGCTTTTTGCTCTTCTTTAGACGGTCTTTCTATATTCTCAATGTTGTTCATATAAATCTGCTTTACCCCCAAATTTACGAAATATTCGAAATGATGTTCGTTTATTTCGATTTTCGGATAAACCCGCGTGTGTGTCAGGCCGGGCAATAACCCTAAATTACAAATAGTAAATGGTTTTTTTCAACTGGTGCAAGTCGAATAGGCAAAATTCAAAAGGCAAAGGGCAAAAACAATTTGCAATTGGCAACAGGCAACCGAGTGAGGCACGAACGAGCTCATGAGCACCGTTGCAAGCGAACACTGCGAATAATAGGCAGGGTCAAAAGGGCAATTTGCAAAAGGCAAAAAGCAAAAATCCCCCGAATCGATGGATGCGGGGGATTTTTATGAAATAATTTAAAAGACTTTCCTTCCCGGGCGTGAGATTGGCTTTCAGGTATTCACGGTTAAAAACTTAATTGTATCCGATAATTCGGATAAGGCATGATCTGTCCAGCGAACCTTAAAGCCACTTGCCTTATATCTTTCTGGCTTGTGAGTGATCTTTTAGATGGCCGGCATCCGCATCTTCGATGCCCTTATTGATCGATTCTTTTTCAGGAGCTGATAAATGGTCCCACCAATCTTCCTTTGCATTGTCTCTGATGGCCCGGATTTTTTCAATGATATGAGGATTGTCAATGGTAGAAAGCCATTGAATCAATTCAAGTTTAGTCGCCTGTAGATTCATTTCCATAACCCTAAATTACAAATAGTAAATGGTTTTTTTCAACTGGTGCAAGTCGAATAGGCAAAATTCAAAAGGCAAAGGGCAAAAACAATTTGCAAGTGGCAACAGGCCACCGAGTGAGGCACGAACGAGCTCATGAGCACCGTTGCAAGCGAACACTGCGAATAATAGGCAGGGTCAAAAGGGCAATTTGCAAAAGGCAAAAGGCAAAAAACCCCCCGATTGATGGATGCGGGGGGTTTTTATGAAATAATTTAAAAGACTTTACTTCCCAGGCGTGAGGTTGGCTTTCAGGTATTCCCGGTTCATGCGGACAATGTTTTCCAGCGAAATGCCCACGGGACATTCTGCTTCGCAGGCGCCTTGCACGCTGCAGTTTCCAAAACCTTCTTTGTCCATCTGAGCCACCATATTTTGCACGCGTTGCGCAGCTTCCACCTTGCCCTGAGGCAGAAGAAAAAGTTGGGACACCTTGGCGGAAGTAAACAACATGGCCGAGGCATTTTTGCAAGCAGCCACACAAGCCCCGCAACCAATGCAGGTAGCCGAATCGAAAGCCATATCGGCGTCCGATTTGGGAATGGGAATCGCGTTGGCATCAAGGGTGTTTCCGCTGGTATTCACAGAAATATATCCCCCAGCCTGTATCACCCGGTCAAATGCTGATCGATCGGTAATGAGATCTTTGATTACCGGAAAAGCGCGTGCCCTCCAAGGTTCGACCACGATCGTTTCCCCATCGCTGAATGAGCGCATGTGGAGTTGACAGGTGGTGGTGCGGTCTTTTGGACCATGCGGGCGTCCATTGATGAACATGCTGCACGATCCGCAAATTCCTTCGCGGCAATCGTGGTCAAATGCAATCGGATCCTGACCTTTTTCAATCAGCTCCCCATTCAAAATATCGATCATTTCAAGGAAGGACATGTCTTCGCTGATTTTGTCTACCTGGTAGGTCTCCATTTTTCCTTTCGCTGCCTGATTGGGCTGTCGCCAAACTTTCAATGTCAGTTTCATATCAAATGATTTTAAGCCGCAGCTTATTTGTAACTTCTTGTTTTCAACTCAATGGCCTCGTAAATCAATGCCTCTTTGTGCAATATGGCATCTGCCGGTTCACCCGTAAATTCATAAGCGCTTACATGGCGGTAATTTTCATCGTCGCGCATGGCCTCACCTTCCGGCGTTTGGTATTCTTCACGGAAGTGACCGCCACAGGATTCATCTCTGTCGAGGGCATCTTTGCACATGAGCTCACCAAGCTCGAGAAAATCC
>JBBSDD010000068.1:0-9570 GCA_038249755.1 Flavobacteriales bacterium
CCAGAGATTGAGTTCGATACTGGCCCCGATAAATGGTCGTACAAAAACATCACCGCCCCCGTCCGCATTTTCGAGCACTGTCACACCCGCATTGAAGCGTATGAAATGGGCAGTTTTATAGCCGTAAGCCAGATAGAATGGCCTTTCGATAAAAGGACCGGTGTACTCCACATCATCATCCAATTGAAAATTGTTCACAAAAACGCCTGCTGAAAGCGAACTGTTGCTCCAAAATTTGCCTGAAAATTTTGAATTGGCCAGTGGGATGGAAATGCCCACAAAGGGCGCGTTGGCGTAGGAAAGATTGTCGAAATCTCCCTCGTCGTACATCACTCCGTAGCCAATGTTGACGGGAAGCACCGTACGCGTTTTTTCAGTTTCGTAATCGGGAACGATTCTCGAAATAGCCAGGGTATAAAAATTATAACTCAGGTATTGATCAATTTCCCTTTTTACAATTTGTTTGAGATTGTTCAATTGTTCGTTGAAATACAGCATGCGCTCACTATTTTCGGCTTCTCCTTCCTTTTTCAATACATTAAAACGACCATCCCGCAGTCGCAGATCTTCCAGGTTTTCCAGTTGGTCTGATACCAATTGTGAAAATCCGGGAAAAGCAATATTCAATTCGTTTCTGTAAAGTCCCAACCCATCGCTGACCAACTTGTCCAGATCTTGCTTCATCAATTTGGGATGTTTTCTCAGGTCCACGCTGTTTTTTTGCGACACCACATTCAAATCCAGATAAGCCGCTGCGGCCTCGTAAACCATGGAGCGCAGCGTATCCAGCTCTGAGCGATCGGTAGATCGATAATAATTGATCGCGATGGTGTAATTGCTGTTTCCGCGCAGATTGTAATTCACCGGAAGGGAAAAACTTGTTGATTCCTTATTCAATCCCTGTGACCAGGTGGCCCTGTGTTCGGGTGTCCTATTTTGGATATTGCTGCTGGAATAAACCTGCACTTCGATTAATCCGATGCCCGGAGGCAGCTCACCGTTCAGCATCCAGGGCGTTTCTGCCGGTAGTTTTTGGTTTTCACCAAACCAGTTTTTTTCAAAATCATAATTCACACTCTCGTACTGTGCCGACGTGTGAACGGTAATAAATGAAAAGATAAAAAGGAGTAGAATTTGAAATTTCATATGCTAAGGCTTAATAAATGATGTTGAACAGGGCTTACCAAAAATTATTCCCCACAGACCTGTTTTGATAAAATAAAAAATTGAGAATAAATTTTGAAACGGATTGGTCAACGGGAATAAGGTGTGGAATATGCTGATTCACTATTGTTTATATAATCAGATGTATCCCTAATTGTTTTTTGAATTTTAATTCAAATAATGAATAGGAAATACGCACACAGGTTTTTCCTGCTGGCAATTCCACACATTTAAACGAATTTGGGAAAAAATTTACCTATTGACGGAAGTCATTCCCATTTGCTTTTCAGCAAAAGCATCCACCGCCTCAAAGATTTCCGGAAGGGCTCCGGATTTAAAATCACCCGCAATGACGTGGGTGTCGGCTGTGGGAAAAGCCACGGCGACTTTCAGATACTCAGGAGTGGCGAGTTTGTCGTGCATCTCAAGAATAGCGGAAACTTTGACCACGGGATCCTGATTTTCCGCATCCCGATAATAATATCCGTTAAAAACAGGACAGCTTATTTTTTTATAAGTTGAAGGTTTACAAATACTTTCGACCAGTTCCTCAAGTTCGGGAAGGGCTTCCAGACGGTAGTTGTCGTACCAGTATTTACGATACGTTTCATCGGACGGCACCGTGCGAAAATCACCACCAAATACCGTCCTGGCGATCGGCAGTCCCCATGGGTCGTTCAGCATAAAAGCGGTGGGATCATTGATCGCGATATTGGGAGAAAAGTTGATCAGGCCTTTGATTTCCGGATATGTTGCTGCAAGTTTGAGCGCGAGCGTTCCGCCGGTGCTGGTGCTCATGATCACCACAGAATCTCCCAGGTTTTTGGCGATTGCAAAGGCTTCTTTGGCGCTTCGCCAGACGCGTTCGGCGGTAAAAGCGTACAGCGCATCCGTGGAGTCGATGCCGTGATCGGAGAGGCGGGCGAGATACAGATTACAGCCGTATTTTTCTGCAAACCTCCTATGTGTGGGGTAGCCCTCGCGCTTGCTCGCGCTAAATCCGTGGAGGTAGAGTACAGCGACCGGTGTTTTTTGTTTGGTGGATGGATCGTTCCATACGATCTCCGCACCATTGTCCGGTTTTATTTTGTGTCGTTGTTCCTGAACCTCTACGTAGGTTTCGAGGGCCGTGGCCGTGGTTGGGAGATTCGGAAGATTGGCCGCGTATTTGGGTGTTTTTGGTTTGGTTCCTACCAGGTAGATCACCAGCAAAATAACGAGGAAAATCAGAAATTTTTTCATAAGACGAAGCGATGACGGTTCGAATTTAAAACTTTTCGAAAGCACCCAGTCCAAAAAGTGCATAATCGAGCGAAATCGGGTCGCGGGGTTCTATGCGTTTCAATGATTCGGTAAGTTCGATCACCGCGCGCCAGTCGTCCTGTTTCCTTTGTAACAAGCCGAGCTTTCGCCCCACGCGCGACGTATGCACATCAAGTGGGATGTAGAGATCGGCTGGCTTCATGGTGTTCCAGATTCCGAAATCCACACCCTGATTATCTTTTCGCACCATCCACCGCAGAAACATGTTCATTCGCTTGGCCGCCGAACCCATCATGGGGTCGGGGAGGTGCTTGCGGCTGCGGGGGAGGTGATCTTCTGAAAAGAATTGGGTTTTAAACGTATTCCAGCCCGAACCCGGATGTTGTTTTTCATTGGCGAAAGCCCGGGAAATGGTCTTTTCAAGACCACCTTCATATTTGTAGATGCGCTGCAGGGCGTGGAGAAAAGCGAGGCAGTCGTCGCCATTGAAAGTGCGGTGAACGAATCGCTCAAAAGGTCGGAGATCAGCAGGTTGAAAATTCAGAACAAACTCCAGCGGACTGTTGTCCATCCATTCCATGAGCCGCGTGGCGTTGTTGATGATGGTGGTACGTTGGCCCCAGGAAATATCGGCTGTGAGAAAAGCGCTTATTTCGATGTCGCCTTTTTGCGAAAATCGATGTGGGATTTGAATCGGATCCGTTTGGATAAATGCCCGGGTATTGTACTGTTTGGTTTTTTCCCGGAGCAGGTTGGCCACGTCTGCCTTTGTCATTTTCAACGGATGCCCACTTTTCCGGCTTCGACGGCAAAACGTCCGTCGACCATTGTGAGCGTGCGGTCGGCCATGGCTGCCAGGTCCTTGTTGTGTGTTACAATCACAAAAGTTTGATTGAGTTCCTTGCGCAGGTCAAAAAACAGGTGGTGGAGCTGATCAGCATTCGCAGAATCCAGATATCCGGAAGGTTCGTCCGCGAACATCACAGCTGCAAAGTTCATCAATCAGCCGGCTACGGCGACGCGTTGTTGTTCGCCACCCGAAAGTTGGGAGGGTTTGTGCTCTGCTCTGCCGGCTACACCCAGTATGTCGAGTAGGTGTAGGGCCCGCAGTTCGGCTTCTTTTTTTCCCTTTCCGGAAATGAAGCCCGGAATGCAAATGTTTTCCAAAGCCGTAAATTCAGGCAGCAGGTGGTGAAATTGAAAGATAAAACCGATGTGTTTGTTGCGAAAAGCAGCCAGTTGGTTCCGGCTGAGTTCGTTGATTTCGGTATTGTTGATGCGCAGCGAACCGGCATCGGCGCGGTCAAGTGTACCGAGTATTTGCAGCAGCGTGGTTTTGCCGGCTCCGGAAGCGCCGACAATCGATATGATTTCACCGGCCTTCACCTCGAGATTCACTCCTTTGAGTACTTCCAGGTCGCCGTATTTTTTAGAAATGTTTTTCGCTTGAATCATTGGGGTGCGAAGATAAATCATCGCGGGCAGATCAAAGAACCCAATTTGCCAGAAGATTTATGTATTCCAAAAATTTAATATCTCGGATTTTTTTTCTTTTTCGCTTTTTTGCCAATAACTTTTGCAGCGATTATCAGCGCGATGATAAACAGGGCCACAAATACAAGTTGCCACCAGGGTGAGGGAAGAAATGATTCCATATTCAATCTGTTAAATTCGGGATAAGGTAGAAAAAATTTATGCTTTTCCGGCACGTGCAGGGCGAAAATCCGTTTGGGATGAATAACCGGGGTGGCCGCGAGCGGCTTTTATGAGCTAAGACTGCTTCCGGCAGTGAGGAATGCACGCATGGGCGAGAATGAAAGTTCGAATACAGGCTTGCCGTGATTTCACAACAAGGCCTGCCATGATTCAAAGCAATCAAGCAAACAAAATCAATACTCAAACAGAGAGAAGTGGTACATTTGAAAGCCGTTCTTTAGAATCTTGCACATCAAAATAAATACATGAATTGAAAGAATATGAGTGAGCGCATTGACAAAAAAAGTCTGGAGAACGCTTATCGCCTGTTCGAATCTGGCGATATTGAGCAAATTGAAATCGGGACAACCAACGGGTTGCTACAAATTCACCAATACCTGTTTGAAGGGCTCTATGATTTTGCCGGTAAAATACGCACAAAGAATATTTCAAAAGGAAATTTCAGGTTTGCCAACACCTTGTATTTGAAAGAGATTTTGATCAAAATCGAACAGATGCCGGATCATGCTTTCGAAGAAATCATCGCAAAATATGTGGAAATGAATATTGCTCATCCATTTATGGAGGGCAACGGCCGCACGATGCGCATATGGCTCGATATGCTTTTAAAGAATCGATTGGCGAAAGTAGTAAACTGGCAATTTGCAGATAAGCAGCTATACCTCCAGGCCATGGAGCGAAGCCCCGTGAATGACCTGGAATTAAAAACCCTGCTATACTCCAATTTAACCGACGAAATCAATAGCCGCGAAATAATCTTTAAGGGCATAGCGCAATCGTATTATTACGAAGGTTATGGAAATGGAGCGGACGGAGATGGCCCTCAATAGTCTTTTAAAACGTTGATTGGGAGGATTGGTATTGCTCCATTTTGATTTTTCAGAAATGGATTTATTTTTGGGGGCGATGGGGGGTGAAACCAACGACACTTCGCGTCCAACCAAGTGGGATGTATACGAAACGCGCTGCTAAAAATTTGTAAATGTGGACATTATGATTAATTGACTCATGTTTCGCACATCATTTATACTTGAAAACCTTGTCACTTCCAATGCCCCTGGCGTGGCAGGGAGTGATTTTCAACTATAGAAGATGCCACCGCAGCGCAGCGAGGTGCGCAGATTCTCAGGTTGAAAATTTTATCGAGAAGCGGTGGAGTTGACTCTCTCGCGTGGGTCTCGATTATTCCCTTCAGTACTGCTTCCAGCAGTCAGGCAGTGAGAGCGCTCCTTCGTCGCAAAGTTCAATTTTTGAATCCGATGCGCTCCTTCAAAAATCACTCCCACGCCTCTGGCGTGGCAGGAACCTGACCAATGTGCTATACTTAAGTCAATGCCGAAATAATCTGTTCGAGCCAAGAAATCAACTCTTTGCATGTATGCGAAACTTGCGTTATTTATTTTTTTCTTTTATAATATCTCTCCAGTTTTTTATTCATTCTTGCTACCGTCTGGTTATATGTCCAGGTTAAGGTTGCCAAATAAATTGGCGATATAAACAGCAGTTCTTCTGGATGTTTTTTAATCGATTTATAAACGACCCTTGTGTAATAAGGGAAACTTCTATTCAATTGCACAAAATTCTGATCCATGATTCTCAACGCGTAGAAATCAAAATTAGACGAAGGCTTATAATAATGGGCTCTTTGCTTAACTCCTCCTTTTTCTGCAGGATCAATAGAAGAATGTGAGTAGTATTTAATCGTATCCTGCGCTAAATACCCAAATTCGGCAGTAAAGAAATCTCTATCAAAATTAAACCTTATTGTTGAGTCAAATTTCAGGCTTTCATTGAGAAAAATGTTTTCAAATTGTTTCAATCTTACTTTTTCTGAATCGTAACTGTAGAAAAAGTATACTTCACTAAAATCGTAGTTTTGCTTAAAAGCATCTATTATTTTTTGATTTTCATACTCCTGACTATTTCTGACTTTTTCTGCCTCATCATATTTCCCAGCTTCCCGTAACGCATTGATCTTGTTTTCAGACGTTTTAAGTCTAACCAATAAAGCACTTTCCTTCAATTTTAGTATCTGATTTTCCGATGATTCGATTCTTATTTTTCGGTAGCCAGGCTCTTTTTCAATTCTATTATTAAGAGCAATGCTTATTCCTACTTGTACATCTGATCGGTAGGTGGTGTTTAAAGGAATTGTATAATTTATAAATAAGTCCGTATTTCTTTCCAATGGAAATTTAATTCCTACAAATAAATTTACTTCTGAAACAAAACCTGAAGTATTCATAATTTCCCGGCCTTGAGGAGTGAGTGTCTTTATATTTGATTCTAATAGTCTTGAATAACATGCTCCTACCTGGAGGTGAATGTTCTCGACAACTTCAAATTGTGGAGCAAATATTAAATCTACGTATCTATTCTCAACTTTCAAAAAGGGGCTTATCGCATTTGAACCTCGCATTGAATAGTTGACAATACCTTGTAGCTTTAATCTTTCTGTTATGTCATAATTCGTGTTCAAGCCTAAAAAGGGTTTTTTTCCTGAATTGAAATCGACGTTATAATCTTTCAAATTGCTTATATTAATCCCAATATTTGTCTCGAAATTAAATCTATTTTTTTCGGATAGGCCTTCAGTTTGAGAATAGCCAAACGCCGGTAAGAATAGGAATATAAAAATGTTTACTATTTTATTCACCTCTTTTTGATTAAAATTTGTCATCCTGTTCAGTACGAGATAAATTTTTGAAGTAGCCAGTAAAATGTCCTCTTCCGGAAGAAATTCAAGAAAGAATTCCCTTCCGAAGCGCGGTCGCCAAATCTAACAAAAATCTTTATCCGAAAGGCAATACCGTGATTGAAGATTGCGTTTAGTTGGGAGGCGCACCCCGCTGCTAAATTGTGTTGGGGTAGGCAACTGATTTTGCGTATATGCCTTTTAATTTTGGTCATCAATCCCTTTAACGGTCATTGACAAAAAATCCAGAGATTTTGAATAATCTAAATCCTCATATTCAAGTCCTATCTTTCTGATATTTGAAAAATAATCCACAAGTCTTTTATAATAGTTTTTTTCCAGCTGAACAGAAGTCGCCTTTTCTCCAGGCTTTTCAATCAGAAACCATTTTTCAATCAATCGGGCAGCACGCCCATTGCCATCTTGAAATGGATGAATTTTTACGAAAACCAAATGTATGAATGATGCGTAATAAAAAATCTCAAATGGATTTAAATAATTGGTTGCAACAAGGCAATATAGTGAAATAATTTGTCAAGTTCAGCCTTGACTATCCCGGGGCTTGCTGCAACATACTCAATTTTATCATCCCTATTAATTACAAACATGGGATTCTTTCGAAACAAGCCTTTTTGACTTTTTGGCAAGAGATTTTTACTCAGAATTGCATGTGTTTTTTGGACATTTTCTGGTGTCAGGCTATTGTTGTCAATAAAATTGTAAGCCGAATACTAATCATCGGTTTTTTGGGTGTAATCAGGTTTAAACTTAATTTTTAAGAACTTATGTTTGAAATAACTGTCAAAATCAATATCCTCACCCTCGATCTTTGATGAATAAACAGATGAAACTGATTTATAAAATTGAAAATAATCAAAAGGCATATCTGGCTTTTTGATTTTATCAATCTTAACCAAAGGGTATTCTTTTACAGTTTTCGTGTAATCAGCGAGTAATTTATCTGTTAGTATCTTAAAATCCATTTATTATTTAATCGCTTACTCAAAGATATTCTTTTTGGTTTCTGTATGAAGATCAAGCGAAACAGGAATACCTGATGCTCTTTTGGCATTTCCCGCAACGACGACACTTTACCCCACCACGAATTCCAAAAAGAAGTGGCGCGGTTTCCAAATTTACCAAAAATCTTCATCCTGTAGCGCGATACCTTGCTCACGCGAGGAGCGCCGTTGATTGGGTTTGTGGGTTGGTTTGTGATTTCGGTTGTTGCCTGCCGCGACAGTTGCAGGAGTGATCGGCCTGGCGACTTCCTGACTTGACTGGTTTGTGACCCATGTTATCTTTAGAGATCAATTGCATACGCCGGAATTTGCGTTTGTCTATTACGGGATTCCTCACTGCGGAATGACAGGCCGCTGGGGTGGGGTATGGGAGCAGGAAAAAGGGCGGCGCAGCCGCCCGTTGCACTCCCCCTGATTAAAAAACACCGTGTCGTCCCGGGTATTTAAAATTTCGCATTTACAGAAAGGATATGACATATTGATTTTTAGATATTTAACCAAACTGGGTAAAATCTGTCATTGGTAGCCACCAATGCCAACATTATATTAAAAATCCCGCGAACAACAGAAATCCACCACAACTCCAAGGCAGCGAAATATTTGTAGAATTAATCATGACGTATATCCAAGCTCAAACGGGGTGAAATCTTTATATTACAAAATCGCGATGAGCATTTAAAAGCTTCGTTGAAGAGAAATCTTTGTAGA
Source organism: Flavobacteriales bacterium (assembly GCA_038249755.1). Lineage (GTDB taxonomy): Bacteria > Bacteroidota > Bacteroidia > Flavobacteriales_D > Cryomorphaceae > JBBQZU01. The sequence goes on from JBBSDD010000068.1 coordinate 8,569, forward strand.
ATGAATGATGACGCATCTATCAAAGCTCCGGAGTTGTGAAATCTTTGTAGCACAATATCGCGATGACTATTTAAAAGCTCCAGAGGAACGAAATCTTATTCACGCTGCGAAAGGTAAATTCGTCAACATGAAATGCCTGTATTATCTTGCCGCCCACCTCAAATATTCTCTATCTTTGATAAAAAAAGAAAAATGGACTTAGAGGCCCGAATGATTTCATTTGTTCAGGAATTTCTGAGACTTCAAAATGAAGAAATAATTACTGGACTAGAAAGCCTGTTGCGAAAAGAAAAAGCAGCACTCATTGAGAAAAATCTTAAACCAATGCGCATGGATCAGTATAACGCTGAAATGGATCGGGCTATGGAAGATTCTACGAATGGTCGAATGATCAAGGCAACCGACCTAAAAGCAAAAATCCAAGAATGAAACCCCAAGTTTATTGGTTGCATTTTGCATAAGATAAGCTCGACGACATATACACTTATTGCCTTTAAAAAGCGGGAAAACGAACAGCTCAAAAAATAATTATTGGAATCGTAGATGCCACGATTGGTTTGGAGAAACAGCCGGAAAAAGGTCAAATCGAAACCAATTTGTCAAAACGTGAGGAAGAGTTTCGCTATTTAATTTACAAAAATTATAAAATAGTCTATTGGATCAATGTTCATTTTGGGCGAATTGAAATCTCAAATATTTGATACACGACAGGATCTTGGGCCCTGGGAGTTTATAGGGGAATGAAACGGGCGGCGCAGCCGCCCGCTTTACCCACTCCAAAGCTGCCTGCAGCTCTTCATTTTCTTCACCAGCGGCGCAGCCGCCCTTAGTTGCACCTCAACTTCATTTTCTTCATTCCTTCATTTTCTTCATGTTAAAAAACCATTGCTGCGTAGCAGCGATTTCAAACAGCACAAAGGATCTTGAGTTTAGAGGAGTGGGTGGTGCGGTCTCCCATATCGCAAATATTCGTGGTCAGTGGGAAGTGGGTTGCACACGTTA
>JBBSDD010000069.1:0-9558 GCA_038249755.1 Flavobacteriales bacterium
ATCGCGGTATACGCGTGATGCTTCTTCGCCAACAATTTTGTCTGTCAGAATTTCCGGAAAACGTCCATGCAAATCCCAGGTTTGGAAAAAAGGTGTCCAGTCGATATAGGCCGCTATTTCCCTCAGGGAAAATTCTTTGAAGGTCTTCACACCCAGAAAAGCGGGTGTTTCTATCGGCGGTTCATTGGCCCAATCAATCGGCTGTTTGTTGGCGCGGGCGTCGGCAATCGTGAGGTATTGCTTCTGCTGTTCCTTGCCGGCATGGTGAAAACGAATTTTCTCGTATTCCTTTTTGATCTCTCCGATAAATCCCACCTTGTCCTTGCTCAATAGCCGCTCCACCACAGTGACAGACCGCGATGCATCGAGCACGTGTACGGCCTGATTTCTTTTGTAGTGTTGCTCAATTTTCACGGCAGTGTGCACCCGGGAAGTCGTGGCTCCACCAATAAGCAGCGGAATATCGAGACCGAGGCGTTCCATTTCACGGGCCACATTTACCATTTCCTCGAGGCTCGGGGTGATGAGCCCACTCAGACCGATGATGTCCACATTTTCTGCAATGGCGCGGGCGATGATTTTTTCGGCGGGCACCATCACGCCCATATCAATCACTTCGTAATTGTTGCAAGCGAGCACAACGCCCACGATATTTTTGCCAATGTCGTGCACATCGCCTTTTACGGTGGCCAGCAGAATTTTTCCTGCGGTGGATCTATCCTCGTGTTTTCTTTTGTCAGCTTCAATATAAGGCAGCAGGTACGCGACGGCTTTTTTCATCACGCGGGCACTTTTAACCACCTGCGGGAGAAACATTTTGCCGGAGCCAAACAGGTCGCCGACCACATTCATTCCATCCATCAAGGGCCCTTCGATCACTTCGAGCGGTCGGTCAAAAAGGTGACGGGCTTCTTCGGTGTCGCCGTCAATAAAATTGTCAATGCCTTTTACCAAGGCGTGTGTAAGCCTTTCTTTCACGGGTAGCTCACGCCACTCTTCGATTTTTCCTTCCTGAATGACACCTGTGCCACGTACTTTCTCTGCAATTTCCAGGAGACGATCGGTGGCATCTTCACGCCGGTTGAGCACGACATCTTCGACCCTTTCGAGCAGGTCTGGTGCAATATCGGAGTATACACCGAGCATGGTAGGATTCACAATTCCCATGTCCATACCAGCTTTTATTCCGTGGTATAGGAAAGCGCTGTGCATCGCTTCGCGTACCACGTCATTGCCTCTAAAAGAGAAGGAAACATTGCTCACGCCGCCACTCACTTTGGCTCCGGGCAGGTTTGCTTTGATCCATTTTGTCGATTCAAAATACGCGATGGCGTTGTTGGCATGTTCTTCCATGCCGGTGGCCACGGGAAAAATATTGGGATCGAATATGATGTCATCAGCTGGAAAACCCACTTTTTGCGTAAGCAGATCGTAAGATCGCTGGCATATTTCCTTGCGGCGGTCGAGGGTGTCGGCCTGCCCGAGTTCATCAAATGCCATCACGACCACGGCTGCCCCATAACGCCTCACGCGGCGCGCCTGCCATAGGAATTCGGCTTCTCCGCCTTTGAGACTGATGCTGTTTACCACTGCCTTGCCCTGCACACATTTCAATCCGGCTTCTATAATCGACCATTTGGATGAATCGATCATAATGGGAATCCGGGAGATTTCCGGCTCGGAAGCAATCAGATTCAGGAATTTCACCATAGCCTGCTCTCCATTGAGCATGCCTTCGTCCATATTCACATCGAGAATCTGGGCACCACCCCGCACTTGATCGAGGGCAATATCGACCGCTTCGCCATATTTATTGTCCTGAATAAGCCGGAGAAATTTTCGGCTACCAGTGACATTGGTTCGCTCCCCCACATTGATAAAGTTTGACTCCGGCCTGACTACGAGGCTTTCGAGCCCACTCAGTTTTAACATCTTTAATATCCGTTTTCAGGTATGGATTCGGTGACCACTGCTGCAAATCTGCTTCGTGGTTTGTATTTTTTCGCCACCTCGGCGATGGCTGCAATATGATCGGGTGTCGTACCGCAACATCCACCAACGATGTTGAGATATTGGAGTTGCAAAAATTCTTCGATTTGGTTTGCCATGTCGCTTGGCGATTGATCGTATTCCCCGAATTCATTGGGCAAACCAGCATTGGGATGTGCGCTTACGCCAAAAGGGGCCTGCTCCGAAAGCGTTTTGAGATAAGGCCGCAATTGGGAAGCTCCGAGGGCGCAATTGAGGCCGATCGAAAGCAAAGGCATGTGCTCGAGCGAAATCAAAAATGCTTCCGTGGTCTGACCGGAAAGCGTGCGCCCGCTGGCATCTGTAATGGTTCCGGACACCATGACAGGAACTTCAATATCCCGCGCATCAAAAACTTCCTGTATGGCAAACAAAGCCGCTTTGGCATTGAGGGTATCAAACACTGTTTCGACAAGTAAAATATCGACACCGCCATCGATCAGGGCATTGACCTGCCCGGTATATGCATCTTTCAACTGATCGAACGTGATAGCCCGAAATCCGGGATCGTTTACATCCGGCGACATGCTGGCGGTTCGGTTGGTTGGTCCGATCGAACCGGCGACAAAGCGGGGTTTGTCAGGGGTTAGCGCAGTGTATTTTTCAGCAGCGGTTTTAGCGATCCGTGCACTTTCAAAATTGATGTCGTAAACGGCGCTTTGGAGGTTATAATCTGCCTGCGCGATGGATGTGGAGCTGAAGGTATTGGTTTCGGCAATGTCAGCGCCGGCCTTAAAATACGCTTCGTGAATGGCCTGAATAATATCCGGACGGGTGAGGCTGAGCAAATCGTTGTTCCCCTTGAGGGAGTCCGGATGATTTTCGAAACGGGTGCCCCGAAAATCATCTTCTTCCAGTTGATATTGCTGAATCATCGTCCCCATGGCGCCATCGAGAACCAAAACGCGGTTTTCGAGCAATTTGGTAATAACAGCGGCTGATGGAAAATTCTTTCTCATGAATTTTTAATAGATATAATAAAAATGCGTCGACGTCGGCAGATCAATGAATATCGCTAAAGGACTTTACAAAACCGAAAATCTGCTTTCGAAAAAAAGTGAGAAAAAGAATGGTGAGGAGGAGGTATGGAACGAACATCAATAAAACAATCCCATTGTTCAATCCCATGGCCATACCATATCCATCGCCCAATGATTCTTCCGCCACGGCCTTACACATGGCACATTGGGCATTTGATTCGCTATAAGCAAAAATAAATACCAGTAAAACACTGGATTTGATGGCGATGGATAAGAATTTTTTCATCTCTGATACAAAGGTACTAAACGTAATAAGGCGAGATCATTAAATAAACTAAAACTCCTGAAATAGCAACATACAGCCAGATGGGGAATGTAATCCGGGCGATTTTTTTGTGTTTGTCAAAACGTTTGGCCAAGGCCCGAACATAGGTGACGAGTACGAGTGGGATGATAATCACCGAAAGCACGATATGCGATATCAACAAGGAGAAATAAAATATGCGGATATTTCCTTCTCCTCCGTACGGGGTGCTGTCAGAGGTGCTGTGGTATATCACATAAAACACCAGAAAGAGCGCGGAGAAAACAATCGCAGAACTCATCAATTTCTTGTGCAGGTCGATATTTTTTCGGCGAATGGCAATAAAAGCGAGGACCAGAAATATGGCAGTCAGTGCGTTTAGGGTGGCATAAACTGGCGGGAGAAAGCCCGTATTGTATCCATCAACTTTGTCCGTAAAAAACAACAAGGCCACTGCTGCCGGCACCGCAATAGATACTACCACGATCCAGGGACGGGTTTTGGTTTCGAGATTTTGTTCAATTTTCATCGCCTGATTTTTTCCGATTCGCGCATGGAAGCCTCTTTCATCAACATTTTGATATCCGTTACCAGATCGTCAACTTCTTTGGTGCTTGTACCATCGTAAAATCCGCGAATCCGCCTTTCTTTGTCCACCAGCACAAACATGCTCGAGTGAAGGAAACCGCCGGGCGCACCCGCATCTTCCTGGGTATTGAGCAGGTAGCTTTCAAAACCGTGTTCGAAAATAATCTCCTGATTGCCGGTCAGAAAAGTCCAACGTTCGAGATCAGCACCTTGTTCGAGGGCATAGGCTTTGAGTACTTCCGGTGTATCGTGCTTTGGGTTGACGGTATGTGAAAGGAAGTGGACCTGCCGGTAAACTTCATCTTCGAGAAGCCACTGCAACCGGGTCATTTGCTTGGTCATAATGGGACAAATGGTCGGACAGGTCGTGAAGAAAAAATCTGCTACAATGATTTTATCTTCAAAATCGGCGTACGTCACCTCCTGACCTTCCTGATTCGTAAAGGAAAAATCAGGAATTGTGTGGTAAATGGTATCAGGAACATCCTGCCCTGCCTTAAATTCTAAATCTCTTTCACCGTAAATCGGCAAAAGCTCAAAATTATGATCTGCTTTTGATAAAAAGATCAGAACAATGCCCGGACCCAGCAGCAGCAGTAAAAGGATGAAATATTTGTTTTTAAACTTTCCGGTGTTCATGTTTATGGCTGCAATTCACGCCATACGGAATTGACATAATTCGATTCGGTAATACCTATAAACAACAAATAGAGTATAAAGATGACGTATGGCAGTAGAATAACATACCGGAGTGATTTTCGTTCATCGCCGAGGTGCATAAATACAGCCACGATATAACCTGCTTTCACAAGCGTCATTACAATAAACGACCATTTCACGACGGGCCAGAAATCGGTACCCTGCTTGATAAATACACCGAGCAGAACTTCAACCGTGGTAATGATGGTGAGCAGAATGGTAACCCGATAAATCTTTTTTCGAATTTGTTTCCCGTGAGATTCGTCGTGGTGAGCACTGTAAGAATATGAGTCGTTTACAATTAAATCGTCGCGTTCCATGGTAAAGCTGCGTTATTAAATAAGGTAAAAGAAGGTGAAAACAAAAACCCATACAAGATCGACAAAGTGCCAGTACAGACCTGTTTTTTCGACCATTTCATAGTGTCCGAGTCTTCGATAGGTCCCTTTCAGCACCCCAATGAAAACAATGATATTGATCAATACTCCGCTGAATACGTGAAACCCGTGAAACCCGGTGATAAAAAAGAAAAAATTGGCGTACTGAGGTGGTCCGTACTCGTTAATGGTCATGTTGGCTCCCTGAACATGCTGAAGGTTTCCGTTATAAATTGTAATCGCTTCCTGACCAGTAATAATTCGCTCGTCATCTCCACCTCTGTTGGCGATAAGCCCAAATTCAGAAACATCCATGGCGGTTAGACCATGGGGAATTTCTTCGGTGAGATAGTAGCGGCTGTTGTCAGCTGCCACGATATACCCTGGGCTGCCATGAATGAAGTGACTCCATTCCCAAGCCTGCGAACCGAGGAAAATAAAACCACCTATTATGGTTAATCCCAGCCATTTGATGACGCCTTTGTCATCCAAACGATGGCCTGCTTCTACCGCCAAAACCATGGTTACAGAGCTGATGATCAGGATGAAAGTCATCAATGCCACATAAAGAAGCGGAAAACTTCCACTCAGGAAAGGCATTGCGTGAAAAACCTGCTCACCTATTGGCCAGGCACCCGTGAAGGCATGTCGCGCATAGCTATACGCCACCAACAAACCCGAAAAAGTCAGGGCATCAGAGACGAGGAAAAACCACATCATCATTTTACCATAGCTCACGCTAAAAGGCGACCTTCCGCCATTCCACAGCAATGATTTGTCTATTGTTTCAGCAGCTTCTCCAGCCATTTCTTGAGATTTTGTGCAAGTTTAGTGAAATAATAACAAAAAGAGGAACAAATACAGCCACAACCCATCGACGAAATGCCAATAGGTAGCACCCAATCGAAGCCTCATCTTATTAATTGTTTTCGAACGGCCAAACTGACCAAACATGTATACCGCGAAAAGAAAAATCAGCCCTCCCGCTACGTGGAGCAGGTGCATAAAACTAAGCGCATACATGTAACTGCTTGTGGAATTGTTGAAAATCGCAATTTCATTCGAAAGCGGTTTTTCCCTTAGCTGGTCATTTGGAAAATAATATTCCCCATTTTCGGCAACGAGCTCCTGCCCCTGAAAAGTGATGGTGTAATCTTCGCCATACACCCCGTCCAGATTGTCAACGTGTCCGGAAACAAAACTGCCAGTTCCGACCATTTCCTGCCATCCAAAATACTGTGATATGCCGAAACCGAGTCCCAAAATCATCGTGATCAGGAGAAGTATTTTTGCTTGCGCATCATTGTCAGCATTGGCAGCCTTTACAGCCAAATGTATGGTGAGACTGCTGAGCAGTATGACCACAGTAGAAAGATAAAATCCAGTGGGCAGACTGAGATTTACCCACAACTCTCCGTAAGAACTGATCACATAAGCGCTGCTTAAACCAGCGAACAACATCACGATGCTAAAAATTCCAATAATGAGCACCATTCTGCTGGTGCGTTCACTGTTAATTGATTCTACATTCAAGCTCCCTGTCCCTTCTATCATAATATCACATTTTATCAAATAAGAAAATCAACTGCACCAGTGGGAGGTATAAAAATGATGCAAACATGACCGTTCTCGCCGCATTGTCCGTTTTTTTCAGATACAACTGTATTGCCGGAAAGGCAAAACCAACGGCGAGAATAGCTGTACCCACGGCAGCTATATTGCCATTTAAACCAAACGCCCAGGGCAACAAGCCCACGGGAATTAAAAACAACGCATAGAGCATCGTCAAAAATGCACTTTGGCTGTCACGGCCTCCTTTTGAAGGCAAAAGATGGTATCCTGCTTTCGCGTAATCCTGGTGAGAAACCCAGGCAATCGCCCAGAAATGGGGGAATTGCCAAACGAACTGAACAGCAAAAAGCAACCCCGCATATAAATCAAATGCGCCGGTGGCGGCCACATATCCGAGCATGGGCGGAATAGCACCTGGAAAAGCGCCGACAAAAACGGCCAGCGGTGTAATTCGCTTTAGTGGCGTATAGATCAACACATAACTAAACAGAGCGAGACCACCAAGTACCGCTGCCAGCGGATTGAACGCCAGATACAAAAGCACGAGACCCAAAACGCCCATGACCGATGCAAGGATAAGACCTTCCAAAACCGACATCGTTCCGATGGGAATAGGCCTGCTTTCTGTTCGCTTCATCAAGGCATCCAGATCTTTTTCGATTACCTGATTGAACCCATTTGAAGCACCGGTAACCAAAAATCCAGCGACTGAAAGCCAAAATGCCATGAGCCAGGAAAAGGATTGGGCCCCGATGGCATATCCGATTACAGAAGAAACTACCACCAGAAAAGTCAGTCGCAGCTTGGTAAAAGCAGCGTATGCTGCCAGTTTGGTAAAGAGAATTTCTTTGGCCGATTTACGGGATGCTTCGATGATCATGTGGCTGCTGCCAATTTAGGGTGCAAAGATAAATATTTCATGCAAATTAACCCTTGTCTTAGCCGTAAGATAACTCAAAAATCGCGGTAATTGTTATAGATCGAAGAGGAAAAATGTAGTCCCAAAATGTGTTCTGCATTTGCGCCAAATCCTTCGGCTTCATGTCGACGGTAGGTATATGAGAAAGCAAGTCGCAGATTGAGAGAGGGATTGATCATGCGCCCGATTGTGATTTTTTGATTGAATACCGTATTTTTAATACCTTGACCTATTTCATTGTCAAATTGTTGCGACGGATTTACATAACTTCGAAATATATTTCCTCCCAGATTGAGACTGTCCGGATCGCGGCCATATTCCGCATACATCCACATGGCGTCGACATACCATCGGTCTTTTTCGTAATACGCAAATGCCAGGCCTTCGTAAAAATTGGCGCCAAGGATATGCGCCAGGGGTTGATTGAAATGACCAAAATTTTGCAATACACTGCCATGGGTGTAGGTAAAAGGCCTGGCCAGATTGAATTCTGCCTGTAATCTTAGTCCCTTGACAGCTAAAGCATTAAAAGTCTTTACGCCAAGCTGGGCGCTCCATTTATTTCCCCACCATCCATTCCTTTCCCGGAAGGCACTCAGCAGAAATTCATCAAAGAGCAACTGGGTATAAATGACGCTCTTTCGGCCCACCTTCAACGACATATCCAACCCGATGAGCACATTGTCGGGCGATCCAATTGAAAACTCCACAGGCCTGTAGAAAATGATGGGATTGAGGTAATTGGGATCAAAACCACGGTTTGAAAGCGTATCTCTCTCCTGCCAGACAATGGTTTCAAAAAGTCCGATATTGAATCGGGGCGAAACTGCGTAACTCAGGTAGTGCGTGGCAGTGTACTTGTTTTCATAACTGCCAGGGTCGGGAGGATCCCGACGCACGTCGCGGAGTGCAGAATAAATATTCACGTACTTGAAATGCCATACATCTGGGGTGAATTTGAAGTAAGGGTTGTTGTACGATACATCACTTAAAAAAGTAGATCGGTGGCCCTGCCCGATAAAATTTCGTGCATAACCAAGTTCGAAATTAAAATATTCAGAAGCCTCAAAATTCAGTCGCGCGGTGGGCATCAAAAAAGCAAGTTGCTCGTCTTTTCCGAGATTCCGACCCCTTGAGGGAATGATGCCCAGAGAATCGACAAAATCCTGAACATAACCGGGCGCACGCTCCACCCCGCCCTGAAAATCGGCGTAAAGACTCCACTTTTTACCATAGCGAATCTGGGTCGCGAATCCAGCGCCTGCGTTATAAACCTCATTTGCCTGCGAGCTATATCCTACGCCGACATCGATCAAGGGAAGTACACCAAAATGCCAGGATTTTTTTTCAGGAATGGTCCAAAAGTCCAGTGACATCGGGGCAAGAAATAGCGTTGAGTCGCCCGAAATGAGCAATTGTGCTGGCACGTCGTCGAGCGAAAGCGGTCGGATGGAAAGGTGGTCGCGGTCTCTGTCGCCCAACATAAAGGCCTCGACAGGAAGCTGCAAATCCCGGTGAGACCAATATGTACCAACCTGAGCCTTCCCTGTCATTGACAGCAGGACCAACGGAAAAAAGTAAAACCACTTATTTAAATTCGGGAGCAAGAGGAGGAGACTTTTTAACCGGCAATAAAAACACCAAATGAACCACCATAAAAGCGATTAACAGCATACCGAAAAAAGTGAATGTCGGATCAACACCCTCAAACAACAAACTGCAAAATGGTATAGAAGCGCTGATGACATAAAGAATAACCGCTGTTTGTGCGTGGCTGTAACCCCGGTCGATCAAGCGGTGGTGAACATGGTTCCGATCGGCTGCAAATGGTGACAATCCTTTGATCAGCCGCAAGGTAAAGACGCGAATGGTATCAATAAGAGGATAGGCCAGCACGGACATGGCAAAAACGGGGGCAGACAGGCGGGAGTTGATGACAGGGAGCACAGATGCATCCGTTTCGATGCATTTAATCGCCATAGCAAATGTAAAAGCACCGATAAAAAGCGAGCCGGAATCTCCCATAAAGATGCGGGCCGGAGAAAAATTGAAGATCAAAAAGGCCACCAGCGAACCAGCTAAGACAAATGC
>JBBSDD010000070.1:0-9490 GCA_038249755.1 Flavobacteriales bacterium
AAGTTGAATTCGAAGGCTGGAACAGGTGAGTTGCGAATTATCCATAAATATAAACCAACCCCATACCTATCCCCTGTACCACCATCATCCCATCCACCAAAAGCGTGAAAAACAATTCCGGTCTGTCGGTGGTGAGCTTTCGCAGCAAAAGTCGGCACAGGAAAATGTTAGCCAGGTGCACGAGAATCACATCGGGAGAAAAATATCCGAGAAAATAATTTCCGAAAACAGCAAGGAAAGAGAGCGAAAAAGCGATTCTCGCAATTTTGATTGTTCCGTCAATGCCGAAAATCATGGGTATGGTTTTTTGAGAAGGCTCATCTACAGCCAAATCGCGGACATCAAAAAAAAGGGTGAGACCAAAAATAAATGCGCCCTGCTGGAAAAGCAAAAAGAAAAGTGAAAGTCCTTCATCAAATCCTACCAGACCTGACCACTGAAGCCGCGGCACAATGACACCGGACAGAATCCAAACAATCAGAATGATCCAGATTTTGGCAAAAGGCAATTGCCTCAGGGCTATTTTTTTTTCGCGAAAGCGAAAGAAAGGCAGGGCGTAAGCGATCGATAATAGACCTGAAAAACCGAGCAGAGCGATGGATAGCCAATCGAGAAACAAAACCAAAACCAAAGCACCGGTGCCTCCGATAAGCATCATTACGACTTTGGATTTCTGAACGGATTTATCTCTGTCAGCCATTCCTATCTGCCGCTGAAAGTTATAGGTAAACAAGGTGGCAGCAAACACAAATCCGGACAAATAATAATTTGGCGAAAGCCCGTACATCCAAAAAGTGGAACCAACGAAAAGCGCCCCAGCCAGAGCGAGGAACAAATTGGAATCGGCAATAAAAACCAACCAGCCGGGTGCGCGTGGCGGTGACATCAACGGTTGTTGTCGACGATGGCGTATGTCACGAGACCAATCAAAATGCCGATGGCACTTCCTTTAAGACCTTCGCGCACATTTTTGCTACGGGTAACGCTTTCAAATCCCGCAGCGTAATCAAGGTTGTTCAGGTGCGACTTGTCACGGACGTATTGCTCTTTAATTTTAATCACCGGAATATTTGCCGAAAGGGCAAAAAGGGGAGGCACGGCCAGTACAAAAATGCTCTGACGCGCCGCATATCCCGAAATCGCACCAATTCCCAGACCCGCATAAAACCATCCCTTGCCGGTAGATACCACCCGGCCGTCGGCTTCGCCGCTGATAAAATGATGCATGGCCTCCATGGACAGGTCATTGCCCACCGTCTCGTCGTAGTAATAAAAAAACTTTCTTTCGCCTTCTGGAGACTTCACGGCGTAAACATCCTCGCGTTCTGCTGTGCCTTCGCGCAAGACCACTGGTAAAGTCGCAGCCTTTTCGGAAACGAGTTTTGAATTGAAGAAATCTTTTTCTTTTCGGCGAAGCCTGTTGTTCAGGCGTTCGCGTTTGAAAAAATTTTTGTCGTACTGAAATTGCAGATTGGTGAAAGTGGAGTCATTCAGCTCGTAAACTTCCATCTGCTTCCCATTCATCATCTGCAATACCGATGGCTCCTGGGCAAACAGGCATGTGCTGAGCGCAAAAAAAGAAAAGGCAATGACGTATTTCATGTGATCGGGATCGCGGCCAAAGATAATGGAGAGAATGGAAAGTGCGGATGATGTCATGGAGGTTCGGCTGAAGGAAATTTTTATCTGCCATTTGCAAGAATTTGCCCGGTGTAGTCTGCGGAATTCTGGTTTGTGAATCCAATCGAACCAAGCGCATGGTTTCGATGTTGTGCATGCAATTCTATCTATATTTGCACCCGAAAATTAACCCACTTTTATTTCCCGTCAACATGCCACTCAGAGATTTTCCAAAACGACACATCGGCCCACGCGACCACGACCTCAATACCATGCTCGAAACCATCGGAGTAGCCTCCTTTGACGAGCTTATCGACAAAACAGTACCCCAGGAAATCAGGTTGAAAAAACCCCTCGATTTGGCTGGCAGCAGGAGTGAACATTGGTATCTGCGCGAGCTGTCTACCCTGGCGGAAAAAAACAAATGTTTCAGAACGTATATCGGGATGGGATACTACAATACCATCGTGCCGCCTGCGATTCAGCGAAATGTGCTCGAAAATCCGGGTTGGTACACTTCATATACGCCTTATCAAAGCGAAATCGCCCAGGGACGACTCGAAGCCCTGATCAATTTCCAGACAATGGTGATGGACCTCACGGGAATGGAAATCGCCAATGCTTCTCTGCTGGATGAAGCCACGGCAGCCGCCGAAGCGATGGGTATGTTTTTCGCTTCACGCGAAAGAGATGCCGTAAAACGCGGCGCCAATATCTTTTTTGTTTCTGCCACCTGCTTTCCGCAAACGATCGACGTGCTGAAAACCCGCGCGGTTCCCATGGGCATCGAATTGATTATCGGTGACCACAAAGCTTTTAAATTTAATGACAAGGTTTTTGGTGCGCTATTACAATATCCGGACGGAACCGGAAATGTGGTGGATTACCGAAAATTTGTGGATGAAGCCCACGAAAATCAAACACACGTGGTGGTTGCTACCGACCTGATGAGCCTCGCCCTGCTCACGCCTCCGGGCGAGTGGGGTGCAGATGTTGTCGTGGGAAATTCACAGCGATTTGGGGTGCCAATGGGTTTTGGTGGACCTCATGCTGCTTTTTTTGCCACACGGGATCATTTCAAACGCCACATTCCGGGACGGATTGTCGGTGTGTCTACCGACACCCACGGCAAACCGGCTTACCGACTGGCCCTGCAAACCCGTGAACAACACATCCGAAGAGACAAGGCCACATCGAATATCTGTACAGCCCAATCATTGCTGGCCATCATGGCTTCGATGTATGTGGTATATCACGGTCCGGATGGCATCAAGGCCATCGCTCAGGATATACATCAGAAAACTGCCTTGCTCGCTTTGGGACTTCAGGGCCTTGGATATAAGATTGTTAATTCGGTATTTTTCGACACCCTGCAGGTCGAGCTTCCTGAAAAAACCAGCAAGGTTATTTTGGCTGAAAAAGCGGAAGCCAGAGAAATCAACCTGCGGTATTACAATACCAATCACGTGGGCATCAGTTTGGATGAAACGTTGAGCCGTCAGGATTTCAAGGATCTGTATGCGCTTTTTGCGGAAGCTGTAAAAAGCAGCAAAACGGCTCCGGCAGAAGCTGAATCTCCGATCAAAGATTTTTTCGAGCGAAAAAGCGCCTATCTGACCCATCCATCATTCAACAGCTATCACAGTGAAACGGAATTGATGCGTTACATCAAACGCCTTGAAAACAAAGATATTTCGCTCACGCACAGTATGATCGCGCTTGGATCATGCACCATGAAGCTCAACGCTGCCAGCGAACTGATGCCCATCACATGGCCGGAATGGGCCAATATCCACCCTTTTGCGCCAGAAACGCAGACAGCGGGCTATCGCCAAATGTTTGAAGAGCTCAAACGCGCTTTGTGCGAGATTACGGGATTTGCCGGTATGTCGCTCCAGCCAAACAGCGGCGCGCAGGGAGAATATGCCGGATTGATGGTGATCCGTAATTATCATATCAGCCGCGGTGACCGAAACCGGAATATTTCGCTTATACCAAGCAGCGCCCATGGCACCAATCCCGCAAGTGCGGTGATGGCAGGTATGGACGTGGTGGTGGTGCAATGCGATGATCAGGGCAATATCGACGTGGAAGACCTGCGCAAAAAAGCGGAAAAACACGCTGACAATTTATCCTGCCTGATGGTGACCTACCCATCTACCCACGGCGTGTTTGAAGAATCAATTATCGAAATCAACAAAATAGTACACAGTTTTGGCGGTCAGGTTTACATGGATGGCGCAAACATGAATGCGCAGGTGGGCCTGACCAATCCTGGAATGATTGGGGCTGATGTATGTCACCTGAACCTGCACAAGACGTTTGCCATACCCCACGGCGGAGGTGGTCCGGGTATGGGACCCATCGGTGTGGTCAAACACCTCGTACCTTTTTTACCCGGCCATAGCGTCGTGGACATTGGCGGTTCGAGTCATATTTCTGCGGTTTCTGCGGCTCCATGGGGGAGTGCGCTTATCCTGTTGATTTCTTATGGATATATTAAAATGCTGGGCGGCGAGGGTGTGACCCAGGCTACGCGGTACGCCATCCTCAATGCCAATTACATCAAGGCAAGACTCGAAAAAGAATACAACATACTCTATCAGGGTAAAAACAAATCAGTGGCCCATGAAATGGTGGTTGACTGCCGCCCATTTAAGTCTGCCGGAATTGAAGTTCAGGACATTGCAAAAAGACTAATCGACTACGGATTTCATGCACCGACCGTTAGTTGGCCGGTGGCTGGTACCCTTATGATCGAACCCACTGAGAGTGAATCCAAAGAGGAGCTCGACAAATTTTGTGATGCCATGATACAGATCAGGCAGGAAGTCCGCGAAATTGAAGACGGGGTATATCCTGCCAGCGACAACGTGTTGAAAAATGCGCCTCACACTGCGGCAGAAGCCACAGCCGATGTCTGGGAGCATAGTTATTCGCGGGAGAAAGCCGTGTATCCATTGGCTTACACTCGGGCAATGAAATACTGGTCGCCCGTGGGCCGCGTCGACAATGCGTATGGTGATCGAAACCTGGTTTGTTCCTGTCCACCGATTTCTGATTTTGAGCAGGTAGCCGATATGGAAAAGGCTTAAATGTTACTTTTCCAGAAATAATTTGGTGTTATTCCTTGAATTCCAAGGATAGGTACGTTTAGTGTCTTTGTTTTTCAAAAAGGTTTTATACTTTCGCACGGTTGCAATCATTAACCTAATATGAATCTTATGAAAAGAATATTTTACTTATTAACGCTTGGGCTCTTTAGTTCAGGTTATTTAGCTGCTCAGGTGCAGCACTTGAAAGTTGAATCTAAACCAATTCGGATTGTAGATCAATCCGCTTCAGCAGTTAAGATACAGCCTTTGGTCGAAGCAAAAGGAAATTCCATTTGGTCGAGCGATTTTTCTGATCCTTCAGAATGGGCCTATAGCAACTCAAGTGCTCCCTTACCTTTGGATTGGGAAATAATTACAGATGTGAATGCATCTCCGGTTGCAGGTCTAAATCCATTAGGATTTTCTGGTGCATCTAACGGTTTTGCTTTTATCAACGGAGACGCTGAGGGAGAAAATTCTGTTCAAAATGCCAATCTCACAATGGTGAATCCCATTGATCTGTCTCTGTTTGAAAATGTTTCATTGAGCTTTTTGCAGGTTACAAGAAATTTTGCCACAACTTACACTGTGAGAGTGAGCATCGACGGAGGTGTTAGTTGGATACCATTCCCAGTTAATGAAAGTTTGGGAAGCAGTGTAAATACGCCGAACCCGGAGGCTTATGTCTTAAATATCAGTTCGGTAGCAGCTGGTCAGAGCAATGTTTTAATTCAGTTTAATTATACAGCAGATTGGGGATGGTTTTGGGCAATTGACGATGTCGCCATTATTTCAACACCTGATAATGATCTCGCTATTACCGGCAGGACATTTATAAATAATTATTTTGATTTCCCCGGTGTTGGAGAAGATACTGAATTCGTAAAACGCTTTGAATATTGGAACCAACCTCAATATATAACGAGGCCTTTTAATTTTTCTGCCACTGTTATCAATAATGGCGCTGTCGCCCAAACAAATGTTCAATTGGAAGTTACTTTTATTGCTCCCGATTTGTCCACTCAAACATTTCTTTCTGAAGTGGGTTTGACTGTGGAAACAGGAGGAATTGATACTCTACAAATTTTGGATGTAGTTCCAGACGCATGGGAATTTCCCGCGGCTGTGGGCACGTATACGGCAGAATTTCGTGTAATTCAGAACGAAACAGATGCGTTTCCCGAAAATAATTTGGGAATTAGTCACACAACCCGTATTTCAAACGATAACTCTGATCCTGCTTTTTTTCAGAATGACCGCGGTGTTGCATCCAACCTTCCTTTGCCAGATGATGCTTCTGATGCCATACATGGTAATCGTTTTGTATTTACCCAACCCGAGATTGCAAACAAGGCGATTACGCATATTGAATTCGTACTTTTAAATAGTGGATCATCTATTACAGTTCCTGGTGAAATCATATTTCTCAACGTCCGAACCGGAAGTGTTTATGATCCGGAAGATGACAACAACGTTGTTACCAGATTATTTGATACCGAGGAAATTCAGTTTATTATTGAACCAGGTAGCATTACAACCGCAGGAGCACCAATTTGGAATTCTGTTGAGTTGCCAACGCCACTGCTTATCGAGCCTGATTTAATTTATCAGGGAGAAATTGAGATTCCCGCTGGTGATGGACCGATTGCTTTTGTAGCTCTGTCAAACGACAATGAATCGCTAGCTAGTGTTGTAATAAATCTGGGAGATGGTACTCCAGCTTGGGGAAGTTATACTGATATCGCAACTATGATACGATTCCGCACCCAAGACGCTGAAACTTCATCAACTATCTCGTATGAAAGTGGGATTAAACTTACACAGAACTATCCCAATCCATTCATTGATTACACCACAATCCAATATCAGACGGATGAAACAAGTCCTGTTCGTTTGGAAGTATTTGACGTTACAGGAAAGTTGGTATTTCAAAAGAATCTGGGACAGTCTGTGGCACTTGCGGCAAATTTGTACACATTTCAACGCAACGATCTGCCTGCCGGAACTTACACTTATAGCATTGTCTCCACCAATGACCGTGTAACGCGCAAAATGACGATTGAATAATCAAATGATGAGCTTTATTTGAATACTTAAAAAAAACCGCGGACAATTGTTCGCGGTTTTTTTAATGGTAAAACGGTATACGCCAAAGATCTTGGCGACCGTCCGGCTGGTGTTTAGGAATCGATGGAACTCGATCTGAACCTCGCTGCAGGAAATTATCAATATGGGTTGACCATTGGCAACCAACGCATCTTTAGAAAAATGGTGATTGTTAAGTAAATATGAACGCAGTGTTTATTTAAAAAGCCCGGGCAGAAAGCTGTTCGGGTTTTTTAATTTTAGTAGCTTTCAAAGGGTCAGGGAAATTTGGAAATATCATTCTAATTCATGTGCTTTCAGAAATGCATACCTTCACGTGTTGTTAAATTAATTATCCATTTAGATGAAAAAATTGTATTCTGTGATTTGCGTGTGCGCAGCGCTTGGCTTTGTCTCTGAGGTTTCTGCTCAGGTGTCAGCGAAAAACACAAAAGAGGCCCAGACAATTCTTATGAAGAATGAGCGGGTTAAAACTTCATCTGTTTCCGGTTCCAAGAGTGGCGCAGATCAGGTATTTTTTTCAGAAGATTTCTCCAACGGGTTTGCCGGACAGGGTGCCAATGGAACATGGACCACCGGCGACTTACAGGGGAATCTCTGGTTTCACACATTTCCTTTGGGTATGCCAAATGGCTACAATCCGGATGCACCATTAACCGGACCGGCCGCTGATGTTTATGGTGAATTTCTCCCCAACTTTTACGGCACCGGGGTTATCGAATCAGAAACTGATGACAATGGATTTATGATGTTGGATGCGGATCGATGGAATTCGATTGCGACGGATCCATTGCAAACAGGCGTTGCCTTTTTAACTTCAAATGAAATCACCTCATCTCTCATTTCCCCGGTAATAGATTTATCGGCAGCTGAAGGACAAGGTGTTTATCTCACTTTTGCACAAGACTTCAGGTTTTGCTGTAACGACTATGGATTTAACATCGATGTTTCGACAGATGGTGGTACAACATGGGTTTTAATTGACTACTGGATTACATTGGACGCAGCAGCAAATGATAACCTTGTGGGTACAGGAAGTATTGACATTTCGGAACTTACAGTGAACTCTACTGATCTTTCAAATTTTCGATTTCGTTTCCGTTGGTTTGATGCAGGTGCTGTCCTTGCAGCAGGCTCTACTCCCTCTCATTATTTCATGATGTTGGATGACATCAATCTCATATCTGCTCCTACAAACGAGATTGCTATCGGTAGAACTTTCATGAACAATTATTTTGATTATCCAGGTATCGGTGAGGATACGGAATATGTGAAGCGGTTTTCATATTGGAATCAACCGCAATACATCACAAGACCATTTAATTTTGCAGCCCTTGCAACAAACAATGGCGTAGCTGATCAAACCAATGTGCAGTTGGAAGTTGTTTTCACAGCTCCCAATATGACAACGCAAACATTTTTGTCGCCGGAAGGATTCACTTTGCCGGCAGGTGCTACCGATACGCTAAGAATTTTAGATGTGGTTCCGGATTTATGGGATTATCCTGCATCGGAGGGTACCTATACAGCCACTTTCCAAATCATCCAGAACGAAGAGGATGAATTGCCAGGTAATAATATTGGTACTGCTCGGACAACTCGTATTAGTCTTGATGAGATCAATCCTGCATTTTTTCAAAATGACCGCAACGTCATATCCAACCTGCCTCTGCCAGCAGATGCGCAGGATGTCATTCACGGAAATCGTTTTGTTTTCACTGAACCAGAAGTTGCCAATAGGGTAATTACGCACATCGAATTCGTGCTTTTGAACAGTGGGACTTCCATCACAGTGCCAGGAGAGATCATTTTCCTAAATGTGCGAACTGGAAGTGTTTATGATCCTGAGGACGATAACAATGTGATTACAAGACTCTTCGAAACGGAAGAGATTCAATTTATTATTGAGCCAGGTAGCATTTCTGCTGGAGGTACACCCATTTGGAATTCAGTTGAACTCCCAACGCCAATTCTCATTGAGCCTGATCTGATTTATCAGGGCGAGGTGGAGATTCCAATCAGTGATGGTCCCATTGCTTTTGTTGGTCTTTCTAACGATAACGAATCCGGGGCAAGCGTTGTTCAAACTTTGGGCGTAAATCCGCCAGTTTGGACGTTTTATGCGGACATCGCAACGATGATCCGATTCCGAACCCAGGAGGTATTTACGATCAATACATTGTCCTATGAAAGTGGCATCAAGCTCACCCAAAATTATCCAAACCCATTCGTTGACCATACCACCATTCAATACCAATTGGATGAAACGAGCAATGTTCGTTTGGAGGTGTATGATATCAATGGAAAACTGATGTTTGCCGATAATTTAGGTCTTCGGGTTGTCGGCTCCGCCAATACCTATGACTTCCAAAGAGGAAATCTGGCTGCGGGAATTTATACCTACAGCCTGATCACCGACAATGACCGCGTAACGCGAAAAATGACGATTGATTAAGTTCGATACGATTTCATAAAAAGCCGCGGACAATTTAATTGTTCGCGGTTTTTTTGTGTCACATTCAAATATTGTAAATGAGGGGAGGAACAGGCCACTCCTGGGTTGTCAAAGGCTAAGTCTAAGATTCCTCACTTCCTGACCGCCGATAGGCGGGCGTTCGGAATGACAGTCATCATTTAACATATTGGGAGCACCAATATTTGATCTACCC
>JBBSDD010000071.1:0-9475 GCA_038249755.1 Flavobacteriales bacterium
GACTGCGCTGTGGCAGGTTTTCCCGACATTCTTTGATTGTAATATATGGGAATCTGACCCACATGTTTTGGAAAAGTCACTGGTAATTTTCCGGAAGGATTGCTCTTTCCAAAGAGCACATCAGCAATGGCCGGACCGCCCATGGTGCCTGGATGCCAGGCATAAAGAATGGCATTGACATGTTGTCGGGTAAGGTCGAGGGTGAGTGGTCGGCCTGCCATCACTACCAGAATGGTGGTTTTACCGAGTTTGGCAATTTCGGCGAGCAGTTCATTTTGCGCACCGGGCAGGTCGATGTCGGCGCGACAGTGTGCCTCGCCGCTCAGGATGGCCTCTTCGCCCATGAACATGATTACCGTTTCCGATTTTGCGGCAGCTTCGAGCGCTTTCGCAAAACCTTTTCGGTGCTTGCTGCGCGTAGTATCCAGACCGCGCGCCACGTGGATGTTGACGTGCCCGGGCAGCATGTCGCGGATTGCCTTCAAAGGCGTTTGGCACCAGGCTTCGACCCCGTCAAAGGTCCAGGTGCCCATTTGTTCGTGGCCGTCGTCGGCGAGCGGACCGATGATGGCCACGTTGTGCTGATGGTCTGCGTTGAGAGGCAAAACATTGTAATCGTTTTTGAGCAAGACGATGCTTTCTAGTGCTGCAAGACGCGCCACAGCGAGATGTTCGTCATTGCCCTTTTCGGGAAATTGGCTTTCGTCGGTGTAAGGCTGCTCAAATAAACCGAGGGCATATTTCACCCTGAGAATATTCCCTACGCATTCATCGATCAGACTTTCGTCAATGCGGCCTTCGCGCACGAGGGCTTCGATGTTGTAGAGATAAGTTTGGCTGGCCATTTCCATATCCACTCCGGCAGCCACTGCTTCAAAAGCAGCTTCTTTTTCGCTTTCGGCAAATCCGTGGGTGGTAAGTTGTATCACCGAATCCCAATCGCTGACCACAAATCCTTTGTATTTCCACTCTTCGCGCAGCACCTTTCGGGTCAAAAATTCATTGCCGGTAGCAGGGATGCCATTCACATCGCTGAAGGCTGTCATGAAGGTGGCCACGCCAGCATCGGCAGCAGCTTTGAAAGGGGGCAGCACCACATTGCGCAGCTCGTTTTCAGCAATATTGACGTAGGCATAATCTTTTCCGGCTTCTGAGTATCCATAACCTGCGAAGTGTTTTGCGCAAGCGGCGAGGCTATCGTGATTTGCGAGGTCTTCCCCCTGAAATCCTTTTACCATGGCAGCCCCAAGCACCGATGTGAGGTGCGGGTCTTCGCCCAATGACTCAGCGATGCGCCCCCAGCGCGGGTCGCGGGTGATGTCGATCATGGGCGCAAAGGTCCAGTGAATGCCAACGGACGCACCTTCGATGGCTGCCACACGGGCGCTTTTTTCAATGAGTCCGGGATTCCAGCTCGCTGCCTGTCCAAGCGGAATGGGCATCACGGTTTGGAAGCCGTGTATCACGTCCCGGCCAATGATGATGGGTATGCCGAGGCGGCTTTCCTCAATGGCTATGCGCTGCAGCTCATTGAGGGTATCAGTATCTATTTCATTCAGAATGGAGCCCACCTTGCCTTGCTGCACTGCTTTGCGTAAGCCGGCGGTAATGCCGCCCGTACCGGCAATCTGCGACATCTGTCCGATTTTCTCAGCAAGGGTCATTTTCGCAAGAAGCGCTTCGCTGCGTTGATCCAAAGATTCTGACTTGGACGCTGTGCGAGGATGGATCTCCTTTTTGTTCATGAATTCTTCTTGTAATGAGTTGGTTAAGCTGTTAATTCTTGCAAATATTTTGATAAGACTTCCCTTTGGCGCAGCCACACGGCTGCGCCCGGTTCCGGGTAAGGTCTTACTTAAATTGTAGGCTTATTTGTTCAGGAACAATTTTCCTGAAGAGGCTTTGCCACCTGCATTAAACGTGTAGATATAGAGGCCGTCAGCCAGATCATGCGCATTCCAAACGAATTGGTTTGCACCGGTAACGCGCTGACCAAGATGAAGTTGATCAACTACTTTTCCAGTGACATCGGTTACCGTAAAGATGACAGCCACACTTTCGCGCAATTCAAACTCAAAGTTTGTCTGACCTTGCGAAGGATTGGGGAAAGCATTAAAAGATACCACGGCATCCAAATCTGCAACAGAGAAGCTCATGTCCAACCGGAGATTATCGAAAAAGTATTCATCAGAAGTGCCCGCGCCCGGATCAAACAGGATCACAAACTGGGAGATGTCTGTGGCTTCTGAAACAGCGCTTGGGTCGAAAGTCAAGGTTTGCCATCCACTGCTTTCAATTGTTTGTGCTGACATTTCCAGTATCACATCTCCCGCGTTGTTTTGCAGGGAAAACAGCACATTGGTCGGAGCGTTTGGATCCCAGACATCGAGATTGATCACATTGTTGCCGGCGATATTCAGGGTGCCATCAAAACGTCCGATAATGACATCGTTTTCTTCACCACCATTGCGCACGTATCGCGCTACATGGGTTGAAGAATTGCCCGTCATATCTGGATTGGGGATACGTCGGAAGTTAATTCCCGAATGTGAGAATGTGAAATTTACGTTTTGTTGACATTCGAAATCATTCAGGATGTTTTCGTTTGTGGTTACACCGGCGCATTGATCGAATGAGAATTCAGGAGCGCGGAGATTGTCCCAATAATAGGTATCTGAATTATTGGAGTTGGGATCAAACAAAATCACAAGTCGGTTTACATTGCCGTTTCCCACATTCGGGTCGGGTTGGTTGCTCATCACGAAGGTGAGGGTTTCCCATTGACCGGCTACTGTGGTCGTGGCGAAATGCTCACTTCTGCGTCCGGTCGGATAGTTGGTAGGCTGGGCCTGTATGCTATTTTCCAGGGTTATCTGCACAGTTTTGCCAGCAACAGGGCTCCACACATCCATTCGTATCACTTTGGCGCCTGAGATGTAATCTGAGATATCTGCCATGCCACGGTCCATAACGATTACATCAAAAAGCTCCGCACTATTTCGGGCATAACTGGCAGCTACAAGACTGGTATTTGCTCCGGATGGGTCCGGATTTTCATTGTAAGGAATGAAAACCCCGTTTTCAAAGAAATAATTCACGCGTCGTACATCCTCAAAATTTTCCCACATCTGTTGGGCATTGCTCAGCGTTGCGGTGAAGCAAGCTGCTGTAAGGATAAAGTAGATTTTTTTCATGGTTTTTGGTGATTGGTTTTGATTTGTATTGCTTGCGCCTGGCTTTTATTTTTTACCAGCAACAGGCAACTAGTTTGGTATTTAACTCCTTCATATTTAACGCTTAATTAGCGCTTTGTACGTAGTATTTGATATTTCATACTTAATCTCCAATACTTGATACTCAACAACAAGTACGTGATACTTAATATATAATCCTTCATACTTCGTACTCAATACCTGGTACTTAATACAAAATTTTACATCACTGATAAACCCTCACATAATCCACTTCCATTGTCTGCGGAAATTGTGTGGTTCCATCGGGATTGCCGGGCAGGTTGCCGCCTACGGCCACGTTTAATATCATATGAAATGCCTGGTCAAAAGGGTAGGTGGTGGGCAGGGTGGTAGAGCGTGTGTTTGGCTCACCGATATTGATGCCATCCATCTGAAATTGTATACACTGCTCGGTCCAAAGCGCAGTGAATACATGAAATGCTTCGGAGAGGTCGGGCTCATTTGGTCTCGTGCCGAGTTTCTGACTGCGGAATCTCCAGAAGTCGTGACCATAATGGATGGTTCCGAGAACAGTATCGCGTTCGTGACCGAGATACTCCATGATATCTATTTCTCCACTTTTGGGCCAACCTCCATATACAGTGTCGGTGGGCAACATCCAGATAGCAGCCCAGAGTCCCTGACCCACGGGCATTCTTGCACGGATATCCATGCGTCCGTAGGTCCAGTCTCCTTTCCCCTTCGTGACCATGCGGGCAGAAGTATATTGGTGTTCTCCCAAATAAAATGGAATCTCCTTTCGTGCTGTAATGGTAAGGATACCATCTTCCACTTTGGCATTTTCTCCTCGGTCTGTATAATATTGCAATTCATTGTTGCCCCAACCGCAGAGGTTTTCTCCAAGTTGGCAGCCATCTCCCATATCGTAGGACCATTTGTTGGCATCCACTACCGTTCCATCAAATTCGTCACTCCACACCAGCTTCAATTCTTCGGCTGACAAAAACTGACACCCACCCAATTCTTCGGGTTTAGCGCAGCCGGATATTAAAACTGCTCCGGCGAGAAGATTTAAAAACAAATGTGCTTTCCGCATTTTCATTTTAATCGTTTGCATATGTTAAAAATCAACTGGCCAAATATATGTTCATCGGACACCAATCATGTTAAAATATTGTACATCACGCGTACATCGGAGAGATACAGCGCTACATCAACACTACATCAAATAGGAATTTTATAGCTCGAATATTTGTGTAAACTATTCATATTTAAGAATATAAATTTGTTTCTTCCCTCATTGAACTACTTCATATTAATCAATATCTTAACCGGATCAAAATAAACAGTTGGAATGATGTTTTATTTACAACAATATATTCTGGTTATCGCCATATTCACTTCTGTGGTTGTTCCTGCCCAGATACCATCTTTGGGTTCGCCTGCTGTCACCAATTTTTCCCGATCTGATTATCAGGCTGGAACACAAAATTGGTCCGTAGGTCAGGATAGCCGTGGAATCATGTATTTTGGGAACAACAAAGGTCTGCTGGAGTATGATGGCACCAATTGGCATGTGTTTGAGTTGCCCAACCGCACCATTCTGCGGTCATTTGTTTTTCCCGATAAGGGAGTCATATATGTAGGTGGTCAAAACGAGATCGGAGCAATGCATATGGGCCCTACCGGAAAATATGATTATAAAACCCTGACCGAAAAAGTGCCCGAAAAATGGCAGGGATTTGAGGATGTTTGGAAAATATTTGACCAGGACGACAAACTTTATTTTTGCTCTGAGAAAGCTGTCTTTTTGTTTCAGGGAGAAGAGATGCAGGTAATTGAACCTCCGGGTGGAAGGTTTGAAAATTTCTTTTTGCTTGACGGAAATATTTATCTGCAAGACCAAAAGCAAGGATTGTTCCGCCACGGCGGTAAAGACCTGCAGATCGTGCCGGGCAGTGAAGCTTTGAAGAAAGAGCGGATCGTGGCTATGTTGCCATATCATGATGACCGGACGCTTGTCATCACCTTTTCTGCTGGCATTTATATGATGGATGCTGACGGTGTGCAACCCTGGAATACTTCCATCACGGAATTTCTGATCACCAATCAGGCTTATTGTGCTATACAACTCGCCGATGGCAATTATGCGATTGGCACTTCGCAAAACGGCGTGATCATCATGGATACCAATGGCGACCTTGTGATGCATCTCAACAGAGAAAAAGGCTTGCAAAACAATACCATACTCTGCGTCTATCAGGATTTGCAACAGAATCTCAGGATGGGTCTCGACAATGGGATCGACTTTGCAGAAATCAATTCGCCTTTTACCATCATTCGCCCGGAAACAGGGATCAAGGGGACAGGATACGCATCGATCATTCACGACGGGAAATTATATCTGGGCACCAATCAGGGTTTGTATTGCACCGAATGGAATGCGCAAAAGAGCCTTTCGGACCTTCCAGTTTTTCAACTGGTGAAAAATGCCAAGGGGCAGGTCTGGAATATTAATCAGCTTGATCGCGGTATTGTGGTGTCGCAACACAAGGGAGCTTCGTATCTCAGACCCGACCGCCTCGAAACTTTTTCGGACATACAGGGTGCATGGAAGTTTATGGAACTTCCGCAAAATCCTGGATACGCTATCGAGGGCACATATACGGGACTTGTGTTGTACCGCAACAAACACGCGGGTAATCGAGGTGTGGAACCCGACTGGGAGATGGTAAAAAGGCTGGAAGGTTTTGGAGAATCTTCAAGGGTATTCGAACAGGATGCGGATGGCCATATTTGGGTAAGCCATGCCTACAAGGGGCTTTTCAGATTGCGCCTTTCGCTGGGGACTTCTATGTCGTCGGCAAATGCGGAAACCATTGAAGAGATCGATTTTTTCGGTAAAGATCAGGGGCTACCCGACGCCCTGTTTATCAATGTGACCAAAATCAGGGATGAGCTCGTATTTACCACACCGGCAGGTATCTATAAGTTTGACAAAGCCACCGGCACCTTCGGGGTTCACCCTGATCTCACAGCTATTTTTGGTGAAAACCGAAACGTACACCGCCTTATAGAAGACAAACAGGGGCATATCTGGTTTTCTATCGATGCGGAGTTTGGCGTGCTGCGCGTAGACGATACCGGCGTGGTCAATAAGCTGGAATTGGCTTATTTCAATCAGATACAGGAAGAACTCGTAGATGGATTCGAGCATGTGTATGCCCATGATGCCAACAATGTTTTTATTGGCACTGAAAAAGGATTTATTCATTTTAACCCTTCGCGTCAGGCGGGCATCACCTTTCCTTTTGGGATGTTGATCAGACAGGTCACATCGATCACAGTCGGCGATTCGGTTCTTTTTTGGGGAAATGGTGGAGATGTTGCCGATGCTGAGAAACCCGCATATCCATACGACCTCAATGATTTCCGGTTTGCATTTACTGTGCCTTATTTTGAGAAATCCCGCCATCTGCAATACCGACATAAGCTGGATGGTTTTGACAGCGACTGGTCGGAATGGTCGTCAAAAACTGAGAAGGAATATACCAATCTCGCGCATGGTGATTATACTTTCACTGCACAGGCGCGCAATGCCTACGGGCAGGTGAGCGACGGGCTGGACTTCGGGTTTACAATCAGTCCGCCATGGTACGCCACGGGATACGCCCGGTTTGGGTATTTTTTGCTGGGACTTTTGGTGATCTTTGGAATTGTGCAGTATATCACCAAAAAAGAAGAGCGAAAGACGGAAGCCTTCAAACGCGAGCAAGTCGAGAAACTCAAGCGACGCGAAGCAGAATTCCGCACGGAAGTGGAAAAATCAGAAACGGAAATTGTTGGGCTACGCAACGAAAAATTGAGCACCGACATCAACCACAAAAACAGCCAACTCGCGTCGGCCACCATGCACCTGGTGCAGAAAAGTGAGATTCTTATAAAGTTGAAAACAGATTTGACAACCCTCACTTCTGAAGCGCCCCACGAATTCAAACGAAAAATAGACCGCATCACGCGTGCCATCGAATCAGACATCCAACTCGATAACAATTGGGACCAATTCGAAATTTATTTCGATCAGGTCCACGAGAATTTTTTCAAAAGGCTGCGACAGAATTTTCCTGAGCTTACGCCAAAAGACCAAAAACTTTGCGCATACCTTCGGATGAACCTTTCGACCAAGGAAATTGCACCACTGCTCAATATCTCGGTGCGCGGTGTGGAAATCTCCCGCTACCGTGTCCGGAAAAAATTGGGAATTGATTCGGAAAAGAATCTGGTGGAGTTTATTATGGATGTTTGATTGGTTCTTAGTTTTTGGTTTTTAGTTCTTGGTTTTTAGAAGGGAGTTTTTGATGATTGGTGCTTCGCTTTTAGTGTTTGGTACATTTCAAAATTGTCTGTTGGTTGGTGTATGTGAATACGTGTATGAAGAATGATTTTAACGAAATGATATTTGCTTCTAATGATCCAAAGGCACAGATCAAGCAAAAGGCTGTCAGAAAATAATATAGCTTTTGAAATTCGGGAAATCCTTGTATATAATGAACCTGGGATTGAAATTAAATACCTGCGGTCTGATGTTGATTCTGTAAGTTCAATAATCCTGGAAATGAGTGAATCCTCTGGAGATAGTGCGTCGATGGAAACCAATTCCATTTTTGGTAAAATCAGAAAATTCTCAGGGGTTCGTAACGTGGATTTCGTTCATTTTGACAATAGTGTTATGTACGTTTATGGTTCAGAAAATTGTAGCAGGGGAATTACGTGAAACGGCTTGGACAGCTGTTGTTTTTTTGATTATTTTCATAGGTGTATGGATTTATTTCAATAAGCGGTTTCGTAGGTAATTGCTTTTATGGCTTCCATGCCGGAATGTTTTCATCCAAACTTTCTACCTTGACACCAATCATGTCAACCCTCCCTGGTTCAGATTTAGGTCGTATATTCGAATAATATCAATGCGGATAGATGTCTGAGATGAATTTTATATGACCATATTTTCACTTTTTACCATTTGCAATGCAACCATTTTATCTGAAACTGCATCACTAACTTGGTACACTAAAATATCGGAAAGCCTCTGAAGATAAATGGATGATAAATCGCTGGCCGAAGCGTGCGTGAATGGTGACTATCGCGCTCAGAAAAATCTTTATCAGCTGTATGCACCGCAGATGATGGGAATTTGTATGCGCTATAGTGCCGATATAGCCGATGCCGAAGATATTCTGCAAGAGGGATTTATCAAAGTGTACGAACATATGAGCTCCTTTTCGGGAACGGGTGCTTTGGGCGGGTGGATAAGGCGCATTATGATCAATACGGCCTTGCAGCGTTACCGTGAAAATAAAAACATACAATTGGTGCGGCTTGACGATAGCGCGCTGCATTTGCAGGAAGTAGGCGACGATGTACTTAGCAGTATGCATGCCAATGAACTCATGATGAAAATTCAACGACTGCCAGTCGGATTTAGAACTGTGTTTAATTTGTATGCGATTGAAGGGTATAAACATCACGAAATTGCAGAGCTCCTTGGCATTAGCGAGGGCACGAGTAAATCACAATACAGCCGCAGTCGTGCCTTGCTGAGAGTAATGATTGAAAACGAAAATAAGATCGGTGAAAGGGCAATCTGAAAATAACAACCTCAAAAAGAAATTCGAAAATTTCTCCTATCCGGTGGACGAATCCAATTGGGATGCGATCTCATCGCGCATATATGCGGGAAGCGGAAATGGCTTTTTGGGTGAAAAATTTTTAGACTACACATCTCAACCTTCGCCAGTCGTATGGCGCAAGATCGAATCGGTCATTCGACCAATTCATAAAAGACGTCCCGTGGCCTGGTGGTGGTATGCAGCTGCTGCTTCGCTTTTGCTGGGAACTTACTTAGGATTGACGTTTTTTGATCCGGTTGATCATAAAAATCAGTTCACCCAGGAAAATCCTCCAACCAAAAAGCAAACCGGCACCAATGACACTTCTGAAGCCGGCAAAAATGCTATAACAGACACAGCAAAAGTTACTTCTGTTGATTCTTCTGGAACCCAATTCCCAAAATGGAATAAAAATGCGGATGCCGAAAAGGCAAAAGTCCTTGGAACGGCAAATGAAAAAGAAGTTTATTTATCGGCTGAAAACAAGGAACAACTCAAATCAGTCAGCCGGGTAGCCTCTGTGGTGGATACCGACGCCGCTTTTACCGAAAGGGAAGGAAATGACAACACAAGTGAAGGCCTGGCATATACTTCGATCAACAATAGAGCCCTGGC
>JBBSDD010000072.1:0-9439 GCA_038249755.1 Flavobacteriales bacterium
ATCACATCAATTGGTTGCAATTTGGTGCCGCGCTGAATTTTGCTATTGAAACCATTTCTGGCTTGTCACCATCAGGGCCTCCTGAACGGTGATGCGCTCGCCATCATTATAAGCCGCCACAAATGGCCCCTTAAACTTATCATATTTGCGCGTAATTCTTTCGCGGTCATCACGGGCGGCCTTGTAAACCTGGTGGTAACCGGTCGTGTATTTCAAAAGTCCACCTCCCGTTTCAAGTTTAAAGCCTTCACCAAAATTGTACATTTTGGTGAAAACTTCACCGTTCAGGTTATTTTTACCGGCGGCGATCTGGACCCGGTAAAAAATTCCGGTTTCGGGCTGAGGTACATCCACGATGTTCCCGTCGCTCATTGATTTCTTCGATGCCGTCACATCATTTGTGATGGTTTCGGTTGGTTTGACCGGGTCTGTTGTTTTGGTTGGGATTTTTACGGGAGGTACAGCCACTTTATTTTGAGCGACTTCTGCGGGAGGAGCTTTCGGCACAACTGGCGTATCCGGTGTCTTCACGTTCGGCTTTTCTGTCTGGGCTGTAGCCAATTTTGATTCGGTAGTGACAGGTAATTCTGACTTTTTAGATTCTTCCGGTTTCTCAACCAAACCAGCAACCTCGGCCGCGAGCGTATCTTTTCCCATGGCGAGAGGAGCTTCGCTGCGGTCCAAAATGGGAATTACCACATTTTCGTCGTCTTTTAAAAAGGAAAAGTTTCCGGTAATTTCAGGTTTTTCATTTCCGGATGAAATGACGGGCAGCATTTTGTAAGAAACAGTTACCACGTCACTTTCCGGAATGTCATACCAAATGTATTTGATATGTCGATCGTCCACCTGAAATACCGCATCACTCGATTTGAAGTCGATAACGGTATAACCCAATGGAACAGTTTCTTCTACTTTTGCAAAACCTTGAATACCAGCTTTGTCAATTTCTATAGTTACCTGCCATTGATTCACGCCCACCGGAGTGACGGTGCGGTTGGCAGCAGGGTTGACATCTGTATTTTCTGTACTTGATTTGGCAGGTGATGTCGATGCATTTTCTGCAAAAGCAGCTGCATCGCCCACTGCGATTACATGGGTCGGCACGTCGTAATTCTTTCGCTCGTTTTGATAAATGTAAGAGAAACGGGGTTTCATTTCCAGATTTCCCACCGCGTTTTCGTTGGCTTTTAATCTGAATTTTACCTGGATTTTTGACGAAGCAGGCACGGCCATCCAGATGAATTTTACTGTCTGGTTGTTAAATGTAAAGGAGGCGCCGGATGCCTGAACCATTTCAGCCGTAAGACCTTCGTCCAGCGTAATTTGAAATTTGGCAAAACCAGTGACGTCAGATTTATCGATATCAAATGTCACGACTTTTTCTTCTCCTGGTTTCAGACTGGCAGGCGCGTCGTGTTTGATGTCCAGATCGTTTTTCTGAAAAAGATTGAAAATCAGAAAACCGATTATATTGATGGCTATAAAAAGCGTCTTAGTCATGCCTGGATAGTTGCTGGGTAATCTTACCAAACAAATCTATCGATTCAGACAAGGGTTTACAGGGTGTTGAAACCTATTTTGCAAACAGGAATTTGTTGAAAATAAACAAAGTTCCTGAAGACTGAGGTTTAGAAGTTTGGCTTCAGCATATACTTTCCGTAAAAACGATCAATGTGTTCCACCGCTTCTTCCGGCGTATTCACCAGTCGAAAAAGTTGGAGGTCTTCTTCGTGGATGGAGTGATAGTTTTCCAATAGGGTTTTTTTGATCCAATCGAGCAAACCAGACCAGTAATCAGAGCCGTACAGAATAATAGGAAACCGGCCAATTTTTCCTGTTTGAATGAGCGTGAGCGCCTCAAAAAGTTCATCAAGGGTACCAAAACCACCCGGCATGACAATAAATCCTTGAGAATACTTCATAAACATCACTTTACGGACAAAGAAATAATCGAATGCAATGAGTTTGTCGGGATCAATAAATGCGTTTCCTTTTTGCTCAAAAGGCAGATCAATATTCAGACCCACACTTACACCACCTCCGCGATTGGCGCCTTTGTTGCCCGCTTCCATAATGCCGGGGCCACCACCAGTGATCACTCCATAACCACTCTGACTCAGTCGAAAAGCGATTTCTTCAGCCGCGAGATAGGATGGATCGTCATCTGAAAATCGAGCCGACCCAAATATGGTGACACAGGGTTTGATGCGCGACATTTTTTCAAAGCCCTCAACAAATTCAGCCATGATCTTAAATATCGCCCAGCTGTCGTTGGTTTTGGTTTCGTTCCACGAGCGTTGTTTGAAGGCACGCTTTATTCGTTTTTCACTTTCCTCACTCATGATAATTCGGCTTTGAGATATTTTGCGGTATAACCTTTATTGATTTTCACAACAGCCTCCGGAGTTCCTTTGGCCACAATATAACCACCTTTTTCTCCTCCTTCGGGGCCGAGATCAATCATATAATCGGCTACTTTGATAATGTCGAGGTTGTGTTCCACCACAAGCACCGTATTTCCGTTTTCGACCAATTTATTCAGCACTTCAAGCAAAAGCCTGATATCCTCAAAATGCAATCCGGTGGTGGGTTCGTCCAGAATGTAAAACGTATTGCCGGTATCACGTTTGCCCAATTCCGACGAAAGTTTGATACGCTGTGCTTCTCCCCCGGAAAGTGTGGTTGACTGCTGACCCAGCGTAAGATATCCCAGGCCGACGTCGTTCAGTGTTTTCAATTTCAAGGCAACTTTCGGATGATCTTCAAAAAATACCGATCCCTGCGCAATCGTCATGTCCAGAACGTCACTGATCGATTTGCCTTTGAAGCGCACATCAAGTGTTTCGCGGTTGTAGCGGCGTCCCTGACAGGTTTCACATTCCACGTATACATCCGGCAGGAAATTCATTTCGATGGTTTTTACCCCAGCACCGCGGCAGGTTTCGCATCTTCCACCTTTTGTATTAAATGAAAATCGACCAGCTGCATACCCGCGTATTTTCGCTTCGGGCAAAGTGGCGTAGAGATTTCTTATTTCTGTAAATATGCCTGTATAAGTTGCCGGATTGCTTCGAGGAGTACGCCCAATAGGCGATTGGTCAATTTCGATCACTTTATCAATAAACTCAAGGCCTTTGATCTTATCGTATGGCAGTGGTTTCGTAACCCCGTTAAAAATATGGTTGTTCAAAATAGGGTAGAGAGTCTGATTGATCAGCGTCGATTTTCCACTGCCGGAGACCCCGGTAATGCAAATGAAACAACCCAATGGCAAATCAATGCTCACGCTTTTCAAATTATGGCCCGAGGCTTTTGTAAGGGTTATTTTGTTCCCATTGCCTTTGCGTCTTTTTGAAGGCACAGCGATTTCTTTTGTGCCGTTGAGATAGGCAGCTGTCAGCGAATTTTTACTTTTGAGAATCTGCTTCACCTTGCCTTCGCCCACAATTTCGCCGCCGTGGATGCCTGCGAATGGTCCGATATCTATCACGTGGTCAGCGGCATGAATCATGTCTTTGTCGTGCTCCACCACGAACACCGAATTTCCCAAATCCCTTAAGGCTTTAAGCGAGTCGATGAGTTTGTTGTTGTCCCGCTGATGCAATCCGATGCTGGGCTCGTCGAGTATGTACAATACGCCTACAAGTTGAGATCCGATCTGCGTGGCGAGTCTGATTCGCTGTGCTTCGCCACCACTCAGGGTTTTGGCGCTTCTGTTGATGCTGAGGTAATCGAGGCCCACATCGCGCAGAAAGCCCGAGCGGTTTTTAATTTCTTTGATAATGTCTCGGGCTACTTTTTTCTGACGCGCATTCAATTTGCCCTCAAGTCCATTGATCCATGTATCGAAAACCTGAATATCGACCGCCGATACCTCAGCGATATTCTTTCCGTCCAGCCGGAAGTACATCGCCTCTTTTCGCAATCTGCTTCCATTGCACACAGAACATGTGGTCTGATTCATGAAACTTTTCACCCAGCGCTGGATAGGCGCTGAGGCATTTTCGTCGGCCTGACGGCTAATAAAATCAACAATTCCTTCAAATTGCATTTGATATTCAGAACTCTCACCTGTGCCACCAAGTTTTACGGCTTCATCCGTTCCGTAAAGTAATTTGTCAATGAGTTGGTCGTCGATATCGACAATCGGGGTGCTCAATTCGAAATCATATTTCTGCAATATGGCTTCCACCTGTCGGAAAATCCAGTTGTTTTTGTAACTGCCCAGTGGTACAAGTCCACCCTGTTTGATGCTCTTTTTGGCATCGGGGATAATTTTTTTTCTATCCACTTCGCTGACCACTCCGAGACCATTGCACCCGGGGCAAACGCCATAAGGTGAATTGAAAGAAAACAAATTCGGCTCCGGATCGGGATAGGAAATTCCTGTGGTCGGGCACATGAGGTTTTTGCTGAAATGCCGCACTTCATTTGTGTCCATATCGTGCACCATCATGCCACCTTTTCCCATTTCCATGGCTTTGGCCACGCTTTGCCGCAAACGGTCAAGCGAAGTCGGCTCCACCGATATCCGATCAATGACGGCTTCAATGTCGTGAATTTTGTATCTGTCGAGCTTTAAATTTGCAGTGATATCAAGGATTTCGCCATCAATTCGTGCACGAATATATCCCTGTCGGGCAATTTGATCGAACAATTCGCGGTAATGTCCTTTTCTTCCGCGCACCAAAGGAGCGAGAATAGAGATTTTTTTTCCGTCATACGCCTCCCGGATTAGATCGATAATCTGATCTTCTCCATATTGAACCATTTTTTCGCCGGTTTCATACGAAAATGCGTCGGCCACCCGCGCATAGAGCAACCGCAAAAAATCATAGATTTCAGTGATTGTGCCGACCGTGGAGCGCGGGCTTTTGCTGATGGTTTTCTGTTCGATGCTGATCACCGGACTCAGTCCCGTAATTTTGTCGACATCGGGACGCTCCATGTTGCCCATGAACTGTCGGGCATATGCGGAAAATGTTTCAATATAACGGCGTTGACCTTCGGCATAAATGGTGTCAAAGGCCAGGGAAGATTTACCGCTGCCGCTCAACCCGGTGATAACCACCAGCTGATTTCGGGGTATGGCAA
The DNA here is from genome assembly GCA_038249755.1 of Flavobacteriales bacterium. GTDB lineage: Bacteria > Bacteroidota > Bacteroidia > Flavobacteriales_D > Cryomorphaceae > JBBQZU01. The sequence continues at coordinate 5,098 of JBBSDD010000072.1, forward strand.
TGTCTATATTTTTGAGATTGTGTACGCGGGCACCAAGTACTTCTACCTGGTCAGGGCCCGCCAAATCGTAAGCGTCTTGCAAAATTTTTATTTAAGGGAATCGGTAGTTAAAGTATCAATCACCGCGTTTTGTTCAGGGTTTAACTCAAAAGGCATAGAACCAAAAGCGGTGTCGGCCGGTAGCCAGATGGTGTATGATTTATTTGCCGGATTGGTGAGAAAACTCTCTCTCAACCAGGGATTAAGAATTTTCAGCACTTTGTAATTAATACCCTGTTGAATGGCATAGTCAGCCAAATCGCTCACCGAAGTATCGATTACCTGTTCACGGATTACATAGGGCGTGTAAAGATCCCGCGGCCGGTAGTGAAAACCATACTGGGCTGGTTTGCTTAGAATTTCTTTTGCCGCAAGGATGCGAAACAAATACCGTGAGGTTTCTTCATTCAACAGCAGATCGTAAAAATCAGTAACTTTTTGACGTTCAGTCTGGCGAAATAGACCATTCATTCCCATATTGTAAGAGGCTGCCGCCATCGTCCAGTTTCCGTATTGCCTATGCGCTGCTTTCAGGTATTTGCAGGCTGCCTCCGTAGACTTTTCGATATGGTAACGCTCATCAATTTCGTCATTTATTTCCAATCCAAATTCCTGACCGGTGTCCCGCAAAAGTTGCCAAAAGCCTGTTGCCCCCGCAGGAGATACTGCATTGGTAAGTCCACTTTCGATTACTGCCAGATATTTGAAATCATCGGGTACGCCATTTTTCTCCAGGATCGGTTCAATGATTGGAAACCAGCGGTTGGCTCTTTTGTGAAAGAGAAGCGACTGCGACTGCCAATACGTATTGACGAGAAGTTCCCTGTCCATTCGTTCCCGGACATCCAACATTTCCAACGGTACGCGCTCCCCACCAAATGACAATTCTGAAGGCGTGTTCAAAGAAAATATTTTATAATTGTCATTGAAATATCGCTGATAACTCAGGTCGACATTCGATTCGTTGTTGTATTTAAAAGCGATACCCACCCACCCAACTGCCAGAATGGCCATCATGAAAAAAACGAAGATAAATTTTTTGTAAAAGGTTTCAAATTGTTTAAATGGCATAAAGCTTTAGTTTAGAGGGAGATCTCTTCTTCTTCGGGCGCAGTATTTTTCTTCTTTCTCGCATTCTTTTCCGTGACAGCGAAAAGTATCAAAAATACGACCAGAAAGTAAACGAAGTATACACCGATCAGCCAATAATTGTTTGGATGCACCTTGGATATCAATACGAAATATCCCAAGACAGAGACCAAAGAAGCAAAACAAAAGATGATAGCGACCTGGGTATCTGTATATCCGTAATACGAAAGGTTGTGGGTGGTATGATCTCGGCCACCCACGAAGGGTGATTGCCCGCGACGCAATCGGTTTATTGTAACCACCGTTGTATCAGCAAGGGGGAGCAGAAAAACAGTTGAAAGCGCTGCAAGTCCTCCCCAGGGTATTCCGATGGCTTCCGAGGAGAGTTCTATATTCCAACAATAATGGATTCCCACATAGCCCAACACCACGCCCAGAAACTGACTGCCGGTGTCGCCCATGTACATGTTGCTGGGGTGCCAGTTGTAAAAAAGAAATCCCACCAATGAGGCCAGAATTCCAAGCAAAAGCATGAAATCAACATTTGAGGTATCGCCTTTGATGACCATCGCCCCGAGCGCTGCTACAATGATGAAGGCTGTCACAGAGGATGCGATGCCATCCATATTGTCCAACATATTGATGGAGTTCATGATCCCCACCACCCAGAATATGGTGAGGGCGACATTCAAATATTCATTCTGAAAGATATCAATGCGCGAACCTGCCACCACCAAAATGACCCCACAAAGTATCTGAACAATGAGTTTCAGTATGGGCCGGGTATTGTAGGCATCATCCGTAAGTCCCATCAAAAAGCCCAGGGTGGCAGCAACCATAAAACCGATGATTCGCTTACTATCAAAGACATCATGCGAATCGAAGATGACCGAATAAACACTGAAGCTGATAAAAAATACGATGAAAAATGTAAGACCGCCAATGGCGGGCTTCGTGTGCATGCCCCATCGCATCACAGCACCCGGTTGATTCTTTGTGCCAAGGGTTTTCACGAAACGAAGGAAAATGCTGTTAATGAGCAGCGCAAAAGCAGTGATCCCAAAGAAAAAAAAGGAATAAAGAATTGTTACAGAAATATGACTTGACATCGTGTTCTAAAAATGAGTCTCAAAACTTTTCCAAGTTACGGCTGTGTTTCGATCTTTTTCTGAAAGGACAGGTGCATTTATCCCCCATACGATGTGAAGATCAGGATCGTTCCATTTCAGGCTGCTTTCACTTTCCCGGTGATAGAAATTCGTGCATTTGTAAGAGAATATCGTATGGTCTTCCAGCACCAGAAAACCATGCGCAAAGCCTTCTGGAATGTACAATTGATATTTGTTCTCGCCGCTTAAAATCACACTGAAATGCTGTCCGAAAGTTGGAGAATTTCTGCGGATGTCAACGGCGACATCCTGCACCGAACCACGTATCACGCGTACGAGTTTCCCCTGTGCGTAAGGTGGGTTCTGGAAATGAAGTCCCCGCAAAACGCCGCAATTTGACAACGATTCATTGTCTTGTACGAAGTTGACCCCCACTCCGGATTTCTGAGCAAATTTTTCTTCATTGAACGATTCAAAAAAATAACCCCGCTCGTCGGCAAACACCTGCGGTTTAATTAGTATCAACTCAGGGATTGAAAGTTTTTCAATTTCCATTAACTCTTAAATATCCGACCAAGCCACGAGCTTTTTGGATCCTTTTGGCCGTCTTCATAATAACCATATCCATACCCATAGCCGTATCCATAACCGTACCCATATCCATATCCGTAACTGTAGCCGTATTTGTTTCTTTCGATGTCAACGCAGTTCAATACCACCGATAGTTTGTGAAGATTGTTTTCATTGATCAACCTGTCAACCATTTGAACATACTGTTTTTTCGAAAAATCTGCCCGAAAAATAAAGATCGGGTGGTCGGCCTGTTTGATCATCGGAATTCCATCCGTAACCAGACCAACCGGAGGATTATCGACAATTATTACGTCATATAAGGCTTTCAACGCATCCATAATTACGGTCATACGCGGACTCAGGATGAGTTCAGCCGGATTGGGAGGAATCGGCCCGGCAGTGATGAAATCCAGATTTTCTACATTGGAGCTTTGGATGCAGTCGTTGAGCTCAGATTTCCCTATCAATACAGTACTCATCCCGCGCACATTGTCCACATCAAAACCAAGGTGGATTTTGGGTTTTCGCATGTCAAGGTCAATTACAATTACCCGCTGACCTGAATAAGCGATAATACCCGCGAGGTTTATCGCTACAAATGTTTTTCCCTCGCCGGACGTGGTCGAAGTAATAGCCACCACCCGCGCCTTTTTCTCCGGAGTTTCTATTAAAAATTGAAGGTTCGTCCGCAAACTCCTGAAAGATTCCGATATCATCGATTTCGGACTCTTGTCAATAAGAAGCTGGGATGTCGGAATGTCTTTTTTATATTTTGGGATCATACCCAAAATATTGATGGAGGCATTGCTCAATTTGGTGATTTCGCTCAGGGAGGTAATGTTGTTGTGGAGCAAATATTTTACCACGACAATGGCGAGACATAGCAGAATCGCTGCCACAATGGCGCTGGTGGTAATGAGGTTTTTTTGCGGAGATATCGGTTCATTGGAACTGATCAGCCGCTCCAATACCCGGTTTTCGGTGACATAACCTGCCTGTGAAATTCGATAAAGCGTTTTCTTTTCAAGCAAAAGCGTGTAATACTTTTCATTGATGTCAAACAAACGCTGAAGGCGCGCAAATTCCAATTCCTTGTTGGGCAAAGTGCCAAACTCAGCTTCGTACTCATCTATTTTTCCATCCAAAAAAGCTTTTCGGCCATCCAGTTTATCCAGCACAGATTGAATGCTTTGTATGATAAGTTGCTTTTGAATTTCTATGCTGTAGTCGATGGCTTGAATCCGCCTGCTGGTTTCCTTGATGTCAAATTGTATCTCCTCGCGCTGGGTCAGCATTTGCCGAAGTTTTTCCAGCATGCTCAGGATAGATGCTTCGTATGCCGTGCCCGAAAGCAATGGAATCAGATTATATACATCTACACCTCTTTCCTGAGCTTCAATGGTGTTCATTACATTGTTGAGCATACTTTGCTCCAATTCAATGCTAACCATCTCATCTTCAAAACCGCGGAAATAATCAAAATAGAGCGTACTCAAATTGTCGAGGTTGCTGATTTTATTCTCTTTTTTGTA